>NZ_JBHYCW010000040.1:0-22858 GCF_051861365.1 Sediminibacterium sp.
CTTTCAAAGTTTAAAATTAACAAGCTTTTTCCCGTTAACTCTAACCAAGAATGGACAACTTTTTGGGGGAGCCTACATGCCTACAAGCATACAATACTCGTTCCTCTATACCAAGCTCTTTCAGGATAGGCTTGAATACTCTTTTCTGTAGGTTATTATCATCTATTGGTAGACCATTAATTGATTGGAATATTAAATCATCAGATTTTTTATTCTGAAGTAATGGAATTAGAAGTTCAAATAAATCATCTGTCAAGGGCAACACTCTTTCCTTCCCATTCTTTGTTTCCTTTCGTTTCCTCTGTACAGAACTACTTCCTTTTAATGAACGAGCTAGAACTTCATTTATTAGTATTATTCGTTTATTCAAATTCACTTTCCCAACCCTCAAACCAATAGCTTCCGCATTTCTTACACCCGTTTTGAATATGAAGTATATAAATGGGTAATAGTGAGAATGTGTGTATCTCGAAGATTTAGGGCAATAAGTATCATTTTTAAAGGCATCCAAAATCTTCCTTATTTCTTCCTCAGTAAATGGCTTTCTTTTGGGTTTTGGTAACTTTTTACCCCTTCGAGGCTGTACATCCTCTATAGGATTATTCTTCCAAATACCAGACTTAACTAGCCATTTTACATATGTCTTGAGCATTGTTAACCTCCTATTGTAAGTACCCACGCAAAACTGTTCACTTTTGAATTTTACTAATACATTCTGTTCATCTACTACTCCCCATTTACGGATCATATTTCTGAATGCATTGTAATTGGTATTTACCTCACAATCCATATTAATATAATCCTTTACCCAAGCTTCATATTGTTCTGTAAAACCCATTTTAGGGGTATTTGTAGTTGTAAATCCTTTGTATTTAACTAGTGAATTATCAAAATTCCCTAGTGCCATATCCTGTTCAATTTCTGAGGCAATCTTCTTAGCCTGTATAAGATTGACTTTTGTAAAGGCGGAAAGATTTAGGGCATATCTGATACCCTGAAATCTCCATCTGAGCCTAATGCGTTCCCTGTAGTTTTCAATGGAAACTGTTCCTTTTTGATTTTTGATACCCATTTGATACCCATTTTAGATTTGATGGGTGTCATCTGTGAAATTGAATTCTTTGAATCAGAAGATTGGTAAGAATTGATTACTCTCCGAAACCCTTACCAGATAAGGGGTATAAAAAAAGTCAGCCTAATTATAGGCTAACTTTTACTGTGGAGAATACCGGATTCGAACCGGTGGCCTCTTGCATGCCATGCAAGCGCTCTAGCCAACTGAGCTAATTCCCCTTATTTTTCTCACTTAATGATGAGGATTGCAAATGTAGGCGCTGAGCTGCTTCCAACAAAATTTTAATCTATATCCATCCCCTCTCCTTAAACATATCATACCCAATTTTCAAAGACTCTTTGATCTGACCCATGATCACCGGATCTTGTTTTTTGATATGAAAACAACTTTTCCCTTTCAAACATTTCAGCAATTCCGGCTTGAAGACTTTTTTCATATCGGGGGCTGCATAAACGGGCATAAAATAAAATCCTACGTATCCTTTCTGTACCAATATTCCGGCAAACCATACTTCCTCTTTTTTTCTGCCTTGTATCTCTACTGTTTTCTGACTGATCAGACATAACATACCTCCATATCCTCCAATCATTTTCAGTTTCTTTTTCTCATAAGGCAACATCATCTTTTTGATGGCTTCAAAAATGGATACCATTTCCGGTTGCCCGGCAGACTTATCCGAATATTTGATGGTAGGTTCTTTCTTTGCTTTTTCAGGCTTTGTTTTCGTTACAGCTTTCACTTTTTTTGTTGCCGGTTTTACAGCTTTCTTAACTGCCTTTTTTGCTACTGCTTTCGCCATGATAAATAGTTATGCTTACAAATTAACTCGCCCTCTTTGCATTTGCAACACCCCCCATAAAAAAAGTCCGGAAAGAAATTCCGAACTTTTTGACTTTTGACTTTTCACTTTTGACTTATTCTTACTCCCAAATCTCACCTTTCCCCTCCAGCCACTCTTTCACCGCTTCAGTGGTCACAGATTTTGGACGTTCAATCGGCAAACCGAGTGCTCTGTCCCAACATAAGCTGGCGAGTACACCCAACGCTCTGCTGACAGCAAAGAGAACAGTGTAGAATTCGTATTCTACCAGCCCATAATGTACCAACAACGCACCACTATGTGCGTCTACATTCGGCCATGGATTTTTCACTTTACCTAATGATTCAAGAATGGGAGGAACGGTTTCATATACTTTCCAAACTGTATTCACCAGTTTATCATCCGGCATGTGTTTTTTACCAAATTCCATTTGTGCAGTGAAGCGAGGATCGGTTTTACGCAATACTGCGTGACCATAACCCGGCACTACTTTACCACCTGCCAATGTTTTCTGTACGTAATCAGCGATCTGTTCTTTGGTAGGATCATCTGTTCCCAGTTGTTCCTGCATTTCAAAAATCCATTTGATCACTTCCTGATTGGCCAATCCGTGTAAGGGACCTGCCAAACCATTCATACCTGCTGCATAACTCAAATAGGGATCACTCAGCGCTGATCCTACGAGGTGTGTAGTATGCGCAGATACATTACCACCCTCATGATCGGCATGAATGGTCATGTATAAACGCATCAGTTCTTTGAAGCTTTCATTTTCATAACCCATCATGTGCGCCAGGTTACCTGCCCAATCCAACAGACCATTGGGTTGAATATGTTCGTTATTCTTGTATTTACGACGATAGATATAGGCCGCGATACGTGGCAAACGGGCAATCAGATCCATGGCATCATCGTAAACCGGATTCCAATATTCTTTTTTATTGATACCCTTTGCGTATTCTTTTGCAAAATTACTTTCAGTCTGCAATGCCATCACACCCGTAACAAACATGGTCATAGGATGGGTATTGATAGGCAATGCATCAATCGTATGAAACACATGATTCGGCACATGGCTTCTTCTCTGCCATACACTGGTAATGTGATTGGCATCTTCTTCTGTTGGCAATTCACCCACCAACATCAGATAAAATAAACCTTCCGGCAAGGGTTCTCCACCACCGGGTACTTTGGGAAGTTTCTCCTGTAATTCAGGAATAGAATAGCCTCTGAATCGGATACCTTCCTGAGCATCCAGTAAACTTGTTTCCGTTACTAAACCGGTAATACCTCTCATTCCCTGATAAGCTTGTGCAAGAGTTACTTCACCGATCTTTTTATTTCCGTGTGTTTTGAGGATGTCTTTTATCTCAGCATTCGCAGCATCTGCTTTTGCCTTGAAACGATCTTTAATAATTCCCATTTCGTAAAATTTTAGCTATGGCAAACGTTAAAAAAATGATTAAATGTCTTGTTAGATTGCGTCTGGGAGCGCTAAAGGTAAAACAAGTTGCCATGCTCAACAAAACTTATGCCATGAAGGTTGTGTAAACTCCGTTAAAATCACTTTGGCGCCTTGCGGTATAGAAATATCACTACAAAAATAAATATCAAATTGGGAATCCATGCCGCCAATAAGGGCGGAAGATCACCTTTGGTGGAGAAAATGGTAGAGAATCTGTCTGTCAGGATGAATAAAGCTGCCGTTACAAAACCCACCGCAAGGTGCACCCCACTTCCACCCCTCACTTTTCTTCCCGCAACAATGGCACCGATAAGGGTTAGTAGTAAAACCGTAATACAGGTGGCATCTCTTCTATAACGTTCCACTTTTAATCCATTCAGCCCCTCAGATCCACGCAATTCTTCCAGTTCAATGAATCGATCGAGTTCGGGTGTGGTTAATTTATCTTTTGTGTATTTATCCCTGCTCAGATCCAATGGTTTGAAATTGAAATCCATGACTTTATCTTGAATCATCGTAATATCCTCTTTCAAATCATACACTTTTCGAAACAAAACACCTTCCAATTTCCATTTTCGGGTTGCGGTATCCCAAATGATTTGATCGGCCCTAGTATTTTCCGTTACCTTATTATTCTTCATCCGAAAAGAAAAAAATGGACCGCCCCTTTTTGTTAGTGTATCATAAGCATAAATACCGGCATAGGTAAAAGAATCAATACGTAAATAGATATGACTACTGGTACTGACCAATGCATTGTAGGTATTATTCTTATCGATATAATTGGCTTCAAAACTTCCTCTGATTTGATTGGCTTTTGGCACTACATACTGATTCGCAAACCAAAGAACACCGGCCAGTAAAATACCTCCCATCCAATAAGGTCTTAGCCATCTGCTGTAACTGGTACCGCTTGCCAGAATGGCAATGATCTCACTTCTGTTGGCCATTTTAGAAGTAAAAAAGATCACAGCAATAAACACAAATAGTGGTAACAACAGAGCTACGATATGCGGAATGAATCCATAATAATATTCGGTGATGATCTGTTGTACACTTAAACCCGAGCGGACGAAATCATCCGTCTTTTCACTCACATCTACAACGATGGCAATCACCGCAAAAAGAAAGATGGAAAAAAAGAAAGTGGTCAGAAATTTCCGCAATATGTACCAGTCGAGTTTCTTCATATCAATAAACCAAAGATAACGACTCGTTAGAAGCTGCAAGCATTACATGGATGTACAGGCATATTTCTGTCTGATTAGAGTCTTTTTTTAACTTTTTCCAGCATTTCTCTTTTCCATGAACTGAAATCGCCTGCCAGAATATGTTGTCTGGCTTCTCCTACCAACCAGAGGTAAAAAGACAAGTTCTGAATACTCGCCAATTGCATTCCCAGAATTTCTTCTGCCACAAATAAATGTCGCAGATAGGCCTTGCTATAAAACTGACTCATTTCATTCGGCAGTCCGGGATCAATGGGTGAAAAATCACTGGCCCATTTTTTATTTCGGATATTGATCACTCCTTCCGTGGTGAAGATCATCCCATTTCTACCATTACGCGTCGGCATCACACAATCAAACATATCAATACCTCTATCTATTCCTTCCAGAATATTCCATGGCGTTCCTACACCCATTAAATAACGAGGTTTATCAATAGGTAAATACTCGGTACACAACTCGGTAAACTCATACATCATTTCTTCAGGCTCACCCACACTGAGTCCACCTATGGCATTACCCACTGCATTTTTGGAAGCAACGTATTCGCAAGAAGCTTTTCGCAGATCTTTGTAAGTACTACCCTGTACAATAGGAAATAAATTCTGCGTGTATCCATATTTATCGGGTGTTTCAGCTAATCTGGCAAAACATCGATCTAACCAACGATGGGTGAGTTCCATACTTTTTAGTGCATAACCATACTCACTGGGATAAGGCGGACATTCATCAAAAGCCATAATGATATCAGCACCGATGCTGCGTTGGATATCCATCACGGATTCAGGTGTGAACAAATGTCTGCTCCCATCAATGTGGGATTGAAACATCACACCTTCTTCTTTGATTTTACGATTCGCAGCCAAAGAGAACACCTGATAACCGCCACTATCGGTGAGGATGGGACGATCCCATCCATTGAAACGGTGCAATCCACCCGCTGTTTCCAATACTGCGGTACCCGGACGCAAGTATAAATGATAGGTATTCCCCAGAATAATCTGTGCAGACACATCTTGTTTCAGCTGTTGTTGTGTAACAGCTTTTACGGTACCCACGGTGCCTACCGGCATAAAAATGGGCGTCATGATCTCCCCATGATCAGTGGTGATTTTACCTGCTCTAGCCCTACTATTCTCTGCTGTTCCCTGAAGATCAAATGTCAATACCGCCATTTGGCAAAAATAGGTAACTATGTCTGATCTCTGATTTCAGATGTCTGATTTAGGATATAGGGCATGGGGAACACTTATTCACTTTGTGTTTTATTTGAGATATCTGAAATCAGACATCCGACATCAGACATAGTCCGACTTTGTTTTCCACATCTTCACAAGCCACTCAAACATAGACTGTTGAAGCACTATTTTTGCGGGATGACGATACCAACTCTGCTCTGGGACATTTGTTTCTATGCATTCTGTGGCATAATTGCCATTCAGTTGTTTTATTATCTCTATTTTTTTCAGCGACTTGCTTTTTTCAAAGTACCCGATAGAACTGCCAATATGGAGCATCCGGTATCGGTGGTGATCTGTGCCAGAGATGAAGCACATAATCTGGTGAAAACGTTACCGGGTGTTTTGGTACAGCAATACAGAACCACACATGAAGTGGTGTTGGTGAATGATAATTCTACAGATGATACCAAATATCTTGTGGATGAATTCAAAAAGATGTTTAAAAATATCAACTACATTGAACTCACACAGGAAGCCAAGATGATCAGTGGTAAGAAATTTCCATTGTCGATGGGTATCAAAAGTGCGAAACACGAAATTCTTTTATTGACCGATGCAGATTGTGTTCCGGCTTCTGAATATTGGATCCAACGGATGCAGGAATGTTATAATGAAGGAACCGAAATTGTTTTAGGATATGGGGCTTATCATAAGAAGCCGGGGCTTCTAAACAAACTGATTCGCTTTGAAACTTTTCATACTGCTATACAATACCTCTCTTATGCACTAGCAGGGATCCCTTACATGGGTGTTGGTAGAAACCTTAGCTACAAAAAAGATGTGTTTCTAAGAAACAAAGGATTCTCTTCCATTAATCAGATACCAAGTGGAGACGATGATTTGTTTATTAATCAAGTCGCAAGAAAAGACAATACCACTATTTGTATTGATCAGGAAGCGCATACACTTAGTGAACCCAAAACTCGTTGGAGTGATTGGATGACACAGAAATACCGTCATTATACCACCAGCAATTATTATAAATCCAATCACAAAGTTTTGTTGGGATTGTATTCATTTTCTTTATTCTGGCTGTACCCTTTATTGGCAGTATCCATCATTTTTTACAATTGGTGGATGGCATTGGCGGTATTTGGTGTTCGTTTTTTGATACAGGCTGTTGTTTTGTATAAGTCCATGAAAAAACTGAACGAAAAAGACCTATGGCCTTGGTTTTTATTTTTTGATATTTGGATGTTCTTTTATTTCATCTTTACCGTTCCCGCTATATGGAAAGCACCCCGCAAAAACTGGGATTGATCCTGAAATACTTCGATGATTTCACCCCGCATCAAATCAAACAGTTTGAAGCACTGGAAGAATTGTATAAAGAATGGAATGCCAAGATCAACGTGATCTCACGCAAAGACATCGACAGTATCTATTTGCATCATGTATTACACTCATTGAGTATTGCTGCCATTGCTGATTTTCAGCCGGGTACTGAAGTAATCGATATTGGCTGTGGTGGCGGATTTCCCGGTGTGCCATTAGCTATCTTTTTTCCTGAAGTCAAGTTTCATTTGGTAGATAGTATTGCTAAAAAATTGAAAGTAGTAGAAGCCGTTGCTGAAGGTGCAGGCATCAAAAATATTACTACACAACATACACGTGCAGAAGACATCAAAAACAGAAAATTTGATTTCGCTGTTTCGCGTGCGGTGGCTCCTTTGAAAGAGCTCTGGCAGTGGGCCGGACCTTTACTGAAGAAAGGACACAAGCAGGAGATGGCTAACGGATTAATTTGTTTAAAAGGTGGTGATCTGGCGCAGGAAATATTTGAAAGCGGATTGAGACCTAAAATGATGCCGGTAGATAAGATCTTTCCCGAATCATATTTTGATGAGAAGTATATTTTGCATGTAACCAAATAAATCCCTCTGCTCAACTCTGTGCCTTACTCTGTGTATCTCTGTGGTTAACCGCAGAGGTAAAAGAGTTTGGCACAGAGTTGCTCGGAGCGATTTTTTAAGGATGATACAATTGTTGGATCTTCTTTCTGTTTCCTACGATCCATACAATATCATCCCACTCCAATTGTGTGAAAGAAGATGGATTGAGGATACGTTCTCCTTTTCTTTCAATACCTACTACCAATCCATTTGTTTTCTCACGGATGCCGGATTCACGAATGGTCAATCCTTTCAAACGGGTATGTTCATCTACTACGATCTTTTCCAATTCCACCAACTCTTTTTCACTATCCGCATCTTCCACATAAGGCACCATGATTTTTCCGAACTCCAGCATTTGCTGATCGGTTCCAATGACGCCAATATTATCAAAGGGGAATATTTTTTCTGTTCGGGCAGGCGCGAACATCACATGATTACCTCTTTCGATGAAAGCGATATTAATACCATACGTCTCTCGCCATTGTAATTCTTCCAATGTTTTTCCAATAAAACCGGCATGTGGACTGATTTTATAATGGGTCAAGTGCGCATCCCAAGGCGAAAGATGACTTTGTGTTTTGTTTTGTTCTAGCAACTCACGCTCATGCAGGTTTTGCAAGAAGCGATCTTCCAGTCGCTGATAAAATTTTTGTAAACGCTGACGAAAAACCACACCAATCACAATCATGGCTACCAGCGTTCCTCCTACCGTTATCCAAAAACTAAATAACTGGCGAAGCATAAAGCCCACCAGTAAAACTGCAATCGCATTTCGGGCAATCTCTAGCATCACAAGCGGACCATGGCTATATTTTCTGTCGAGCCATAATGCAGCATAGGCACTTTTGCTCATTTTCTTTACCGTTAATGCCCAGATAAATGGCGCCATCACAATCAGTCCGATCAATGCTGCAATGATTTTAGCAGTTAATGGATCTGCTATTGACTTTTGTAAGAAAGGCTCTAAGAAATATGCTACCAATAAACTCAATGCAATCATAATAACGCCATTGAGAATAATGATCTGGATATAAAAATTCAATAATCGTTTCCAATTGCTTTCACTTTCGATGATCTGAGAACTACTACTATATTTTTCAAGTCCACGGATCCATTTCTCCGGGAGTACTTTTAGTAAGAACTGATACAATGGTTCTGCCAGCTTGATCATATAAGGGGTAGTAAAAGTGGTAATTACCGAAACCCCTACTGCAATGGGATATAAATAAGAACTGGTAACATTTAAAGACACTCCTAAAGTGGCTATGATAAAAGAAAACTCCCCGATCTGCGACATACTTGTTCCAGCTTGCACTGCTTGCTTCAAGGGTCTACCTGCTAATAATGCGCCACTGGCCACAAAAATGGTTTTTCCCAATATCACAGAAAGGGTAAGTATCAAAACAGGAACCGCATAGTCAACCAATATCTGCGGATCGATCAACATCCCTACAGATACAAAGAAGATTGCACCAAAAAGATCTTTTACAGAAGTAATGAGGTGTTCAATTTTATGTGCCTGTGTTGTTTCTGCCAGAATAGAACCCATGATAAAAGCACCCAGTGCAGCAGAGAAACCTACTTGATCAGCCAAAACCACCATCCCCAAACACAAGGCAAGGGATAATACCAATAAGGTTTCACTATTTAAAAAGCGACTTACTTTCTTGAAAAAAGTGGGTAGTAAAAAGATTCCCATCAGAAACCATAGACATAAGAAGAAAAGAAGTTTACCGATAGATAGGAACATTTGTGTGCCTTCAAATTGTTGACTGACTGCTACGGTTGATAATAAAACCATCAAGAGAATCGCTACCAAATCTTCGATAACAAGTACTCCAATAACCAGACTGCTAAATTGTTTTGTTTTCAGACCCAATTCATCAAATGCACGAAAGATGATCGTAGTAGAAGATATGGCTATGATACCACCTAAAAACATACTATCCATGTTCGACCAGCCCAATACCTGACCCATACCATAACCCAACATCATCATGAATGATAATTCTGTAATACCGGTAATGGCAGCAGAACCTCCTACTTTCACCAGCTTCTTAAAACTAAATTCAAGACCTAATGCAAACAACAAAAACACAACCCCAATCTCCGCCCATATTTTTATACCTTCCACATCACCAATAGTGGGAAATAATTTGAAATTGGGGCCAACAAGTAACCCCGCAATAATATATCCCAGTACTACAGGCTGTTTGAGTTTCTTGAAGAAAATGGTAATAATTCCAGCCGCACCTAATATCAGTGCCAGGTCTTTGATCAATAAAGGTAAATGCGCCATAATCCATTCTTTTTGTTTACAATTTTGCTGCTATCGAACGGCGATAATATACAAAAAAAATGGCAACCCTTTATGAATTGAGTAAACATTCTAAAACATGGTGTACAGCCGGACAAAAAGTAGAGTTCTTCAATGTAATGGCAGGGCGTTTGATCAGTACATCTTCATCGGTATAAGGAAATCTTTTGCAGTCAGAAGGTCTGTCTTCATAGATGCTGCAATAGTTATCAGCACCTAAGAACGGACAAGGTTTTGTTTTGGCGACATAATCACCATCCGTATCAAGATCTAAATAAGTATCAATGAATGCACTTTCCTTTAATCGAAGTGATTTACTGATGCGTTTGATATCGGGTGTTTTGAAACGCGGAGAATAATTTTTACAGCAATTGCCACAGGTGAGACAATCAATTTTTTGAAAGGCTTCTTCGTGTAAGTCTGGGAGTACTTTCAATACTTTATTCTTATCTGCACGTTGCAGAAATTGTTTGTATTGTTTCTGATGATCAGCGCTTAATTTCTCCCACGGCTCCATGTGATAATTTGATCAAAGTTAAATAGTTCCTTGGGTTTACAAGAATATGAGGTAAACCAACATGAAGATCATTAAAACGGCTAACCAGAAAATAGTTCCCAATATATTCGCTATCACTACCATGAAAAGATCTCCAAAACCATTGAGTATCAAAAATCCTTTATACGCGTAACAGATATATATGATTTGAAGTAACAGATTCGCCAATCCAATCCACAATTTACTTTCCGGGGGTAAAATACCTAAAAGCGGTAGAAATAACAGACTACTTGCCAACGATAAAAAACAGGTAAGTAAGAGGTACGCCACTAAATGCTCCGCATAGTTGTAGCCTTTGCCTTTGAATACCAACCAAAAGCCCAAAGCCATCAGTGGCGCTGTAATAAAAACCATGAGGTTCATTTTCTTTTCGAGCCACTCATTCAACTTCGCTTGTTTATCCGCCATCGTGGTCATAAATGCTTTTTTCTTTTCGGATTTAGCCAAGGCAATTTGTTCTTTATAGACAGATTCAGACCCCTGCATCGGATGAAAAATAGAACTCATGAAGACGGTGATACCTAATACCAATAATAAGAGTGTAAAAGGATTGAAATATTTTTTACGCTTTCCTTCTACAATATATTCTCTAAGTACTGTAGACGGTCTTACTACCAAATCTCTTAATAAGATCAATGCACCCTTGTCTGTATGCGTAAAAGCATGCAAAAACTCGTGTACCAGATGTTTGATATTGAACCGATGTATCGCTGTTGATTGACCACAATCAGGACAATGTTTAAAAGCCGGATCTAATGGCGTTGCACAGTTGGAACAATTCAGGGCAGTCATGTGTTATATTATAGAATTAAAAATATTTAAACTATTGGATTCACAGCTTATCAACCGGGTAAACAAAAGATGAATTTTCACGTTCGGTAGACTTACCTTTGCCGCGTTTAAAATTCTGCCTTCCCGGCGGTTATTTTTGTCTAACTATTTAAGTCTATCAATATTATGAATCTTTTTGAACAGCAGTCAGCCGAATTTCAAACAAGACATATCGGACCCAATCAAGCCGATACTGAGTCCATGCTCAAAACCATCGGTCTATCTTCGATGGAGGAATTGATCAGCAAGACCATTCCGGACAGCATCCGCATCAAAAAACCTTTGGGCATTCCTGCTGCTGTTAGTGAGTTCACGTATTTGACAGAATTGAAAAAGGTTGCTTCCAAAAATAAGCTTTACAAGAATTTTATTGGACAAGGATATTATGGCACGATTACACCCAGTGTGATCCTGCGTAATATTTTCGAAAATCCGGGATGGTATACCCAATACACACCCTACCAAGCTGAAATATCGCAGGGGCGTTTGGAAAGTTTATTGAACTATCAGACCATGGTAGCTGATCTGACCGGATTACCGATCTCGAATGCTTCTTTATTGGATGAAGCCACAGCTGCTGCTGAAGCCATGGCCATGATTTTTCACCACATCAATAAAACAGATGTGATCAGCAGACCTAAATTGTTTGTTGACCAACATACTTTCCAGCAAACCATTGATGTATTGATTACGCGTGCTGAGCCGATTGGTATTGAGGTAGTGGTGGGCGATTACCAAACCGCAACTATAGACAATTCCTATTTCGGTGCCCTGATCCAATACCCTAACAGCAAAGGTTCTGTAAATGATTACAAAGCATTCATTGATCAGGTTCATGCGGTTGAAGGATTGGTGATCATGGCTACTGATTTGTTAGCACTCACGGTATTAACTACACCGGGTGAGTTGGGAGCAGATGTTGCAGTAGGTAGTGCTCAACGCTTTGGTGTTCCGATGGGATTTGGTGGACCACATGCTGCTTTCTTTGCTACCAAAGATGATTTCAAAAGAGGCATCCCCGGTCGATTGATTGGCGTGAGCATTGATGCACAAGGCAATCGTGCTTTACGTATGGCGCTGCAAACAAGAGAGCAACACATTAAAAGAGAAAAAGCTACTTCCAATATTTGTACCGCACAAGCATTGTTAGCCAATATGGCTGCGATGTATGCGGTATATCATGGTGCAAGTGGATTGAAAAATATTGCTACACGTGTTCACCAGTTAACACAAGCATTGGCCGGCGAATTGAAAGCTTTGGGAGTAACCCTGCACAATGAAAGCTATTTTGACACTTTGCATGTATCAGGAATCAATATTGACACTTTGAAGAAAAATGCGGAAGCCGCAGAAACAAATTTCTTCTATACTGCAGATGCAGTTGTGATCAGTTTGGATGAAACCACATCTGTTGATGATGTGAATCATATTCTGAACATCTTCGCACAAACAACAGGCAAACAAGCAGCAACAGTCAACACACAAAATCTGTCAACTGTCAACTATCAACTCCCCACAACTCTCCAGCGTACATCCGCATACCTCACCCACCCTGTATTCAACACACACAGAAGTGAGAGCCAGATGATGCGTTATATCAAACAACTGGAGAATAAAGATCTTTCCCTGAATACCAGCATGATCAGTTTGGGTAGTTGTACCATGAAGCTGAATGCTGCTTCTGAAATGATTCCTGTTACCTGGCCGGAGTTTGGAGGGCTACATCCTTTTGTGCCTACATCACAAACAGCAGGTTATCAGCAGATCATTGATGAACTAAATGATTATCTCTGTAAAGTAACCGGATTCACCGCTTGTAGTTTGCAGCCTAATAGCGGCGCACAAGGTGAATATGCAGGATTGTTGACCATCCGCGCTTATCACGCAGCAAGAAATGAATCACACAGAAATATTGTCTTGATCCCGATCAGTGCACATGGTACCAATCCAGCAAGTGCGGTGATGGCCGGTTTTAAAGTAGTAGTAGTGAAGTGTGATGATGCAGGTAATATTGATGTTGCAGATCTGAAAGCTAAAGCTGAACAATACAAAGATACATTGGGTGCATTGATGGTGACTTACCCATCCACACATGGTGTATTTGAAGAAACCATCCGAGATATCTGTCAAACCATTCATGACAATGGTGGACTGGTATACATGGATGGTGCAAATATGAATGCGCAGGTTGGATTGACGAGTCCGGGTATGATTGGTGCAGATGTTTGTCACCTGAACCTACACAAAACATTTTCTATTCCACATGGTGGTGGTGGACCGGGTATGGGACCTATCTGTGTGAATGATAAATTGGCTCCATACTTACCCGGACATACTGCTTTAGGTAATGCGAATTTAGCAGTGAGTGCAGCGCAGTATGGTTCTGCAAGTATTTTGTTGATCAGTTATGCGTATATCAAAATGTTGGGTGAAGAAGGTATTCGTCAGTCTACCGAATATGCGATTCTGAATGCCAACTATATGAAAGCTAGATTGGAGCAGTATTATAAGATATTGTATACCGGAAAGAATGGTACTTGTGCGCATGAATTCATTGTAGATCTTCGTCCATTCAAACAAAGTGTGGGTATTGAAGCGGAAGACGTGGCCAAGCGATTGATCGATTATGGCTTCCATGCACCTACCATGAGCTTCCCTGTGCCGGGTACTATTATGATTGAACCCACAGAGAGTGAGGATAAGGGTGAATTGGATCGCTTCTGTGATGCGTTGATCTCTATTTATAAAGAAATCAAAGCCATTGAAGATGGGAAAGCAGATAAGAATGATAATCCATTAAAGAATGCACCACACACTCAAGCTGTTGTTTGTGCAGATGAATGGAAGCATGGATATAGCCGTCAGGAAGCAGCATTCCCATTGTATTATGTAACCCAGAATAAATTCTGGCCAAGTGTGGCGAGGGTGAACAATACACATGGCGACAGAAACCTGATCTGTACTTGTGAGCCGGTTTCTTCTTACATGTCTGAATAACTGAACTGCGAATAGGTTGGCAAAAAGCTACGGTCATTCCGTAGCTTTTTTTATGCTTCTAAGGCAACGAGTTGTTTTTCTAAAATCTGGATGAGTTTTTGTTTGTCTGATAAAGCAGATTCCATCTGTTCAATTTGCTTTTTCAATAAAACGATGATTTCTTGTTGTGCAGAGCCATAAAATGCAGACTCCTCCTCAAGTGTATCAAACATTTGTGCATTTACTTCGCGATACTTTGCATTGAGCATCTCCCCATCACCGGAGAGTAGCCATGTCATATTGAGTTCAGGAAAACGTTGTTCTATTTTACGGAGAATATTTCCGCCGAAAGAGCCCTTATTCTTTCGCTGTTTTCCTAAATAGCCATTGGATAAGCCGCATTCCATTTCAACAGTTCTGGCTTTTAATTGCTTGAAATGCATGAATACATAGAATCTTTCAGGTACTGTCATTGTGTATAATTGTTTAGAAAAAAAACGATGCTTCTATAGAAATCATAGAAAAGCGTTGATAGCTTTGTTTTGATTTGAAGCTGAACGAAGAAACCGATAAAATATAAATGCCGCAATAGGTATTTATACCTGATTTACCTTGAGTCATTCCGCAGGAACCCACCCCAATAAGGTAAATATGTGAATACTTCCATTTCGTCAGTAAGCACCTGCCGTAATACTTCGCGAGAGAAGTGTTTTCATCATTTTAAATGACAGCTTATGAAACAGTCAGAGTATCCTGAATGGGAAATGCAATCCAGATTATTGAATAAAGAAGAAGTAGCCAATCCAAACATTGTTTTGGATGAAGTCTTTGATTACGCACATTTACCGGAATGGAGATCCCTTCTTTGGGAATGGTTGAAAATAACAGTAAGTGGATCATACAATACTGAATCTGCCGAGTATGACAGGTATTCAATTTTGTACACGTATGAAAAATTACAAAAATTAATAGAAGCCGCTCATCTCATCTATGCGCAAAAAGAAACGTCTAAAGACTTAGAAAAAGAAAAAGAACAACATCTCTTTTGATGCAATATTCTAATCACATATTTATGTGAGTAAAATAATAAGTTGTTGTTTATCAGTACTTATCAAAAATACAATCGGTATCATAACATCATGAATGGCTTGTATACAGCTGTATCCACTTGTAGTTTTGCTCTCCGAAAACAACAACATGAAACATAAAATTTGGTTATGCATTCTGTTGGTCAGTGGATTCACACTACAACAAGAATTACAAGCGCAAGGATTTCTCAAGAAACTCAAAGACAAGGTTGAGAAAAAAGCAGAAGATATCTTAGATAAAAAAATTGCAGATAAAACAGGTAGTTCAGTACCGGGTGGCAATAACACACAAACAGGTAATGGCCCTGCAGTAAGTAGTTCTAAAAATGGTAGACCTACCAATACAACCGGAGAAGGTTTAAAAAATTCAAGTGTACCTGATGTGCTTCAACAAATACAGGAAGCAGATGCAGCCTATAATAAACAACAGTTTGGCGAGGCAAGATTTTCTGTTCAGCAAGCATTATTGGGTGTTGAATTGCAGATCGGTAAATCATTATTGCAGTCATTACCCAATGAGATCAACGGATTACCCAAAGACTCTACCGAAGATCGTGTCATGAGCACGCGTTATGGTTGGGCGAATCTTTCCATCCAACGCATCTATCAAAAAGAAAACAAGCAACTCAACTTGCTGATCGGCAATAATGCCATGTACAGTGGTATGCTGGATATGTATTTTGGATTTGCAGCCACACAGTCGAATGGTGAAACACAAAACACCAAACAAATTCGTATCAAGGGTAATAAAGCCATCATTCAATTTGAGGAGAGAGAGGGATATACGGTATTGATGCAACTTGGACAATCAGGCATGATTACCTGGAAAGCCATCAACTTCCAAACAGAAAAAGAAGTGATGGATGCCATCAACCTGTTTGATATCGATCATATTAAAAAAACCATGGGCGAAAATTGATCTAAAAAGAAAAAAAATGAAAAAGATTATTTGTTACATAGCATTATCCTGCATCATCACCACATTATCGGCTCAGGATTTCAAAAAGAATATTAGTCAGGCTCAAACTCATTATACTACCGGCAAATTACAAGACGCACATTTTGCATTACAGCAAATGATGCAAGACCTGGATATCACCATCGGAAAAGAAGTTTTAAAACTGTTTCCACTTCAACTGGATACTTTATCAGCCATTACCAAACAACAAGAGGTTTTTGGCAACAGTCAGTTTACAGGCGTAACCATTGAAAAAAATTATGGCATCACCAACAAGAAAGCCACACTAGCTGTGGTGATCAACTCTCCATTATTAAACAGCCTGAATGCCTACATCACTTCTCCTTTAATGGCGGGTTTTGGAGCTGATCCCAATACACGTATCGTGAAAGTAGGTCAATACAAAGCTCGTCTTACCAAAGAACCGGAAGAAGATCAGTATAAACTGGAAGTTCCCATGACCAATGCTTTACTTACCCTCACGGTTTCAAAAACCCATGAAGCAGAGATACTGGCTTGGGCCGGCAGTTTGCCTTTGGGAAAAATGGCTTCTTTGATTCAGTAAGCGTTAGTCAAGCAACAGAAACGGTAAATAGAGAGAACCCATCGGTCAAACCATTTGCGGTAGCTACTGTTTAGTGTTATATTTATAGACTAAATATAAACTACATGGACCAGCAAATCATCAATCTCTACGACGAGTATACCCACAAACCACTTCCACGTGAAGTTTTTTTGAAACGCTTGGCAGTATTAGCAGGTAGCACAGCTGCCGCTATGACCATACTTCCCATGCTGGAAAATAATTATGCGGTTGCGGCTACTGTACCTGAACAAGACATCGAGCTGCATACTGAGGATATCACTTATCCTGCGGGCGATGTTACCATGAAAGCCTATCTCGCTAAACCCAAAAAAGACGGTAAGTATGGTGCAGTCATCATCATCCATGAAAATCGTGGTTTGAATGATCATATTCGTGATGTAGCCAGACGTGCTGCCAAAGCCGGTTATATTGCCATTGCTCCTGATGCACTCTCTGCAGCAGGTGGTACACCCACAGATCAGGATCAGGCCAGACAGTTATTCAGTCAGATCGATGCTAAACAAAATCTCATCAACTTCAGCAAAGGTTTCGATTACCTGAAGAGCAGAAAAGATTGTAATGGCTTTACAGGTTGTGTTGGATTTTGTTGGGGTGGCGCTTTGGTGAATCAACTGGCAGTAAATGTTCCTGATTTGAAAGCAGCTGTTGCTTTTTATGGCAGACAAGCAGATGTTGCCGATGTTCCTAAGATAAAAGCTGCTTTACAACTTCATTATGCTGGCTTAGATGAGCGCATCAACGCCGGCATACCTGCTTATGAAGAGGCCCTGAAGAAAAACAATGTCAAATATGAACTCTACCTCTATGAAGGCGTGAACCATGCTTTCCATAATGATACTTCCGGAGCACGATACAATGAAGCTGCTGCAAAACTGGCTTGGAAAAGAACCCTTGACTTTTGGGCTGCTAATATGAAATAATTAATTCTTTATTTTTTAAGCAAACCTATTGGGTTTTGTATTGTTACCAATGTAAATACAAATTGTATGATCGCAACCAAAGCTTATGCAGCACCGGATCCCAAATCACCTTTAGGTCCGTTTTCACTCGAAAGAAGAAATCCCGGTCCAAAAGATGTTCAAATAGAAATCTTATACTGTGGCGTATGTCATTCAGATATCCATCAGGTTCGTGATGAATGGGGTGGCTCTATTTTCCCCATGGTACCCGGACATGAGATTGTAGGACGAGTAACACATGTAGGTAATGATGTAACCAAATTCAAAGTTGGCGACTTAGCAGGCGTTGGATGCTTTGTGGATTCTTGTCGCACTTGCGAAAACTGTAAATCTGGTATTGAACAATATTGCGAGGAAGGAATGGTAGGTACTTACAATGGACGTGAAAGAGGTACCAATGCTCCTACCTATGGCGGTTACTCTACTCAAATTGTAGTAGATGAACAATACACATTACGCATCTCTGATAAATTACCTTTAGCGGGTGTAGCGCCTTTGTTATGTGCAGGTATCACTACTTATTCTCCACTCAGACATGTAGGTGTTACCAAAGGACATAGAGTAGCCGTATTAGGTTTGGGTGGACTAGGACATATGGCCGTAAAATTTGCAGCTTCCTTTGGTGCAGAAGTAACGATGCTCAGCTCCTCTCCTTCCAAAGAAGCAGATGCTAAAAAATTAGGTGCTCATCATTTTGCATTGACATCCGATGCAACAACGATGAAGAAACTGCAAAACCATTTTGATTTTATCCTGAATACCGTTTCTGCTCCTCATGATTACAGTACTTATTTGAACCTGTTACGCACCAACGGCACCATGATCGTTGTGGGCGTGCCTCCTAGTCCATCAGAAGTACCGGCATTCAACCTCATCATGAAAAGAAGAAGCATCATCGGATCACTCATCGGAGGTATCAAAGAAACACAGGAGATGTTAGACTATTGCGCTGAACACAATATCGTTTCTGATGTAGAAGTCATTCCCATGCAACAAATCAATGAAGCGTATGAAAGAATGTTGAAAGCAGATGTACGATATAGATTTGTGATTGATCTGGCGTCAATAAAATAATAGATATGGCTATTGGGCGCTTGGTGAAGAGTATTCTATTTACTTTTTACCAAGCTCCTTTTATTGACTATTCGCTCTGTCTTACTGATTCATTTTCAACACGCGGCCATTTCCAAGCATACCAAATAATCAACCCAAGCAAAACAACTTCCACAACAGCACCAAATATCATATGTATCCACGCCTCTCCTGCGAGATTGTACAGCGTATAAGGGATATATGTTACCGCAATAATCATATTCAACTTTCGATTGATCGCAGCGGGCAAAACAACTGAAAGAAAAATCATCAGTGCCGAAATAGTCAATGATACGAGTGCTATCAAAAGAAATCCCGGTGTGATATCAAATACATATACTCTTCCATTTTGAATATCTGCCAGCTTACCCGGCATGTATAAATGAAAATAATCGACATAGATATAGAGAAACATCAAACTGGTCCATAAAGATGCCAGCTTTAGCTGTGTACTGACTTTCATTTTCTGTAGTTCACTTTGTTGTGTATACATAGCATTTATATTAAAAATTAAACCCTACATGCAATCCCGGTTCACCGAACACAAACTTGGACCATTTATCATCCAACTGCTTGAATCCATTGGGTAGTGTGGTATGATAAGCACGATGGGTGATGGCGAGTGATGGTTGAATAAAAAATTTATCCTTAAACAACTTCACATGATACCCTACACGATAAGTATTGAAGATCTGAAAACCATTGTCGATCTTTTTGTCTTGACGATCCTTAAAACTTTGCCAAGTGGGCATCACATTCAATTCAGCATACCAGTTGTTGGTGAAGAATCGCTGGTAAGATAGAGATACTCCATACTCACGAACATAACCGGGAAATTCTTCTTCCTTCTTTCCATATGATTTGTTCAAAAATGGATGGATACCATTGGGCCAAGCATATTTCCAGGTTTTGGGTTCGATGGTAATCACATCTTTTCCGGTGATACGATAACCGACATTGAGTTGAAAAAAATCGGGACTGTTGGTAGTTGCCAGATTACCGAATAACACAAACATAGAACTCCCAACAAACCATTTTTTATGCGTAGTATCTGATTTAGCATACTGCGCTTTGAGTTGAAGGGTACTCACCATCATGAAGAGAACACCGATAAATAAAATTTTCTTTTGCATTTGCTTGCTTTTAATATGAAATGATACTGTAAAAGTCGATAGACGAAGCTCAATGACTCGTTCACTTTGGTTAAGAAATACTTATCGACTCTTTTTTAAGTCTCTTTTTAAAAATTAAATCCAAAATGGAGTCCGGGTTGAATAAAATAGTTGGGCCACTTGTTTTCTACTGCTTTGAAAGATTCGGGAACATTGGTTCGGATGGGCCAATAGCTACATCCCAGTGCCGGTTCAAAGAAGAAACGGTTTTTGAATAATTTGAATTGGTAGCCTAAATGAAAATTCAGGTACAGTGTGTATCCGTTACCTATCTTCTTTTTATTCGTATCCATGTATTTTTCAAAAGCATTCAATGCATGAACGGATGTGTACACACCTTTCCACCAAAAACGCTGATAACCCACTGTAGGTGCGAGTATGCGCGCATGACCCGGATAGCCTTCTCCCGGCTTATCAAAGTTGGGACCGAAGGGAATACCGATGGGCCAAGCATAGATGGATCTTTTAAATTCAAAGGAAACCACATCTTTCGGTGTGATCCGATAGCCTACATTCAATTGTATATACTCCGGGTTGTTGACTTTAGAGAAATTACCCAACATCAGTAATGAACTACCGATGTACCATCTTTTAAACGTGCTGTCTTTAGGGTTGTCTTGTGCTTGTAAACTACTTACCAATACGATAACCAATGCCATCCATAGAACTTTCTTTTGCATATCCTTTTAATTGCTTTTTAAATGATATGGCAAAGAAAGAAAGGCGGAAAGCTTCCACTCGTTCACTTAAGTTAAGTAATGAACTTCCTTCTTATTTTTTTTCTGAAATCCTTGCCCTTAAACGGCTTAAGGATTGTGGTTGTATACCCAAATAACTCGCCAACTGGTGTTGTGGCACACGCTGAATGAGATCGGGTCTTTTTTCTAGTAAGCTTAAATATCGTTGCTCCGGAGAAGAGGTTTTAAACTCATCAAAATCCATTCGTTCTTTCGCCAAGAGTTCTTCGGATAACTTCTTACACAGAGACTCAAACTTGGGAAATTTAGCATTGACCTCCGCTTCCATATCGGAATTGGAAATTAACAGGATACAATCTTCTGTACAACTGACATAATAATCAGACGGCGTTTTGTTAATAACACAAGGAGGAGTCAAAGCTTCCATTTCGGTATAGAAAGCGGTGGTTTTTTCTTCTGCATCTATTTCATAGTAGGTACGAATACAACCTTTGAGTACAAAATAGCTTTCTTTTGATTTTTGTCCTTCTTTGAGTAAAATCGTTCCTTTCTTGACAGAATGAAAAATATCCAAAGAAACGATGGCATTCTTTTCTTCTTCGGTTAGGGTGACGTATTTGGAGAGGAAGTTGAAGAGTAGGGTTTGCATTGCGATTTGAATTATGACTTTTTATAGACTTACTAGATTTAATGAATATATGAACTTTTTGAGATGTTGTTTGTGGGATAATTTTTATCAATGGAACAAACATCCGTGATCATAATATAAATCACAGACCCAGCCAAAGTTGATTGAATCAAATAAGTATTAAAGTCTTTAAAAAAAATCAAAAAAGTTTCTACACCGCCACCGCAGCACTTTCATGATAATGCAGAAAAGAAGTAAACTCATCCCCGGACCAATGTTTCTTTTCCTCAATCCAGGTGCAGAGATGATTTTTGACGCCGGTTAATTTTTGCCAGGCTTGTTGTAGAATAAGTGGCTCATTGGAAGGTCTGAGAGAGCTGGTGGTGCTTGCCAATTCAGCAACGATCTCACCACGCATATTGCGAAAAGTATCTTTGAAAAATTTTCCTACCGGAGAATCGGTAGCACCAAATACACAATTCCCCAATACCAATCCCAACACACGATCTTGTTCTGTATTCAAAATAATATTGAGGTGCAAATACGCAACGGTCATACCGTGTTGATCAAGTATAGGTGTCATGGCTGCAGTTAATTAGGGACGCCAATGTAGACTTTTCACTGAGTTCCTACTATCACTCCTGCAAGACTTAATACTAAGTTTACAATAAGATAACATTAGAACCCAATGCCCCTATTTGTTATTTTCGCAAAAAATTGTATATGGGAGTAGCTGATCAATTAGCACAATTAAAAGCAGAAAAATCTGCTGCCAATTTAAAAGCCGGACAAGATTTCCTGGCCACTAACAAACAAAGAGCTGAAGTAACCGAGTTACCCAGCGGATTACAATACGAAGTGCTCACTGAAGGCACAGGAGCCAAGCCACAAGCGCACAATGAAGTAACTTGTCATTATCATGGCACTTTGATTGATGGAACCGTATTCGATAGTTCTGTACAAAGAGGCAGACC
This sequence comes from Sediminibacterium sp., assembly GCF_051861365.1. Lineage (NCBI taxonomy): Bacteria > Pseudomonadati > Bacteroidota > Chitinophagia > Chitinophagales > Chitinophagaceae > Sediminibacterium > Sediminibacterium sp. Next base: position 22,582 of record NZ_JBHYCW010000040.1, read on the forward strand.
TGCCGCCTTCCCCCTCAACATGGTCATCAAAGGCTGGACAGAAGGATTACAACTCATGCCCACCGGCAGCAAATGGCGTTTCTTCATCCCACCCCATCTCGCCTACGGAGATCGTCAGGTAAGTGCACAGATCGGGCCGAATTGTACATTAGTGTTTGATGTAGAGTTGATCAGCTTTCGGTAGAAAGCTACTAGCTACCAGCCATTGCTGTCCGGTAAAAAGTGAAGAAAAAAAGTAAGGAGGCCATTAAAGCCTCCTTTTTCTGGTTATTTTTAG
>NZ_JBHYCW010000041.1:0-22825 GCF_051861365.1 Sediminibacterium sp.
TCAGCACAAAAAAGTCCATATGCTGTAACTTCTTTTCTGGAACAGGGCCCTAAAGCACCTAATACCCATTATATCGGTGAAGCATGGTTGAGTAGCTTATTGCAAGCAGATGCAGATATGAACTATAATATCAGTAAAGCAACATTTCGTGCCAACTCTACTTTAGATTGGCATAAGCATACAACAGCACAAGTTCTGATCATTTTGGAGGGACAAGGCTATTATCAAGAAAGGGGAAAAGAACCCATCATTGTGCGAAAAGGAGATGTTATTAAATGTAACAAAGATGTAGAACACTGGCATACATCTACTAAAGAAAGTGATGTAACCTATTTGGCCATTTATGGAGGAACACAACCGACGATTTGGGGAGAGAAATTAACGCAAGAATATTACGACAGCGTTGCCCAGAAGTTGAAGAAGAATTAAGGCTTAAAAGAATTACCCTATATCGTTTATTACAATAATTAATGGCAGTATCTAACTTTTGGAAAATTTTAAAACTTTCCAAAAGTTTATAGTGCTGCTTACTTTTGAATATGAAAGCATACATCTATATACTATTAGTACTAGGTTTCTTGAATAGCACAACAATACATGCCCAAGACCCCTATGTACGCATTGCTAAAATCATAGTTGATACCTCTCAACTCAAACAATACCAATCTTTCTTAAAAGAAGGCATCGAAACTTCGGTAAAACTTGAAAAAGGGGTACTTAGCATGTTTGCGGTTTATGAAAAAGATAAATCTAATTATGTAACCGTTTTTGAAACCTATGCCAGTAAAGAAGCGTATGAAAGTCATATTAAGACCACTCACTTTCAAAAGTATAAAAATGGCACCCTCAAAATGGTTCAGTCTTTGGAATTGGTGGATGTGATTCCCATTATTTATGAAAGCAAGAAAGAATAGTGTAAATACCTCTTCTGTCATCTATTTGTCATAATCTTTCAAAAACCCCCATTACACCCCCTCTTTTTTTCTGCATTTCGTCAATCGCTTTTCTTTTCTCGTAAGTGTAGTTGTATGATTTCGAAACAACTTGCACCCGATTATAAAAGAATAATGATGAACAGATTCATGATGATCCTACTCTTAGGGATAGTAAGCGTTACAACAACCATTGCACAGGAAAAAGAAAACAAAGCCAAGACAGACAGTGCTTTCTTCCAACCTAAATACTTACCGGATATTACGCTGGTAGGTCGTTATACCAAGGCAGATATTCATTTCTTACCGGAAATCGTAGGAACGAACATCAATGCCGGTAAAAAGAATGCCTTGATCATGATGGACAATGTACAAGGCAATGTAGTTACCAACACCATGCGCCAGGTAATGGCCAAAGTGCCGGGTATTCAGATATGGGAGAGTGATCCAAGCGGAATTCAAATTGGTATTGCTGCACGTGGATTGAGTCCGAACCGTAGCTGGGAATTCAACCTGCGTCAGAATGGATATGATATCAGTAGCGATCCTTTTGGTTATCCGGAAGCATATTATACTCCACAGTTAAATTCTGTTCAGAGAGTACAGGTATTGCGTGGTGCTGCCAGTTTGCAGTATGGTCCACAATTTGGAGGTATGGTGAATTTTATCATGAAAGATGGTAGTGAGATCAATAAACCCTTCCAATATGAATCACAGCAAACAGCAGGAAGTTTTGGTCTCTTCAATTCTTACAATGCCATCGGTGGTGAAAATGGTAAAACGCATTATTATGCCTTCTGGGATCATCGCAGAGGAGATGGATTTCGCGAGAACAGCGGATTCAAAGTAAATACCGCTTTTGGAAGCTTTTCCTGGAACATCAACAAAAAATTGAAAGTTGGGCTGGAGATCACGCATTTTGATTATCTGAGTCAACAGCCGGGCGGACTCACCGATGCTCAGTTTGCACAAGATGCTTATAAAAGTTTACGTCAGAGAAACTGGTTTCAAGTAAAATGGAATATGGCTGCTTTGAACATTGATTACGCGATTAGCGATAAGAGTAGATTCAATGTTAAAACTTTTGCAATGACAGGTGATCGTAATAGCATCGGTTTTATGCAAACCCCTAATATTGCCGATACGATCAATGCCTCAACACTTCGCTATAATAACCGCAGGGTAGATATTGATCAGTATAGAAACTTTGGAATAGAAGCCCGTTATATCACCGATTATCAGATTGGTAAAATGAGAAATACCTTATCTGCCGGTATTCGTTATTTCAGAGGAAATACCGATCGTTTCCAAAATGGAAGAGGTGATACGGGCGCTGATTTCAATTTGAATATCTCAGATCCTTTTCCAACCGATCTCAGTTTCATTACGAATAACACTGCCTTCTTTGCCGAGAATATGTTCAGAATCGGCGATAAGCTGTTGATCATACCGGGGGTACGTGTAGAAAACATTCAGAATGAAGCAAATGGTAGAGTTGGGCTCTCCGGAAATACAGAATTAAAAATCAACAACCAAAACAGAACCCGTCGTTTTGTATTACCGGGTGTGGGTGCAGAGTATCATATTGGTCAAACAGAAATTTATGCCAACTATTCACAAGCATATCGTCCGGTATTGTTCAGTGATTTGACGGGCAATCCAACAACCGATGTGATTGATCAGAATTTGAAAGATGCCAAAGGGTATAATATTGATTTGGGCTATCGTGGTCGTATCAAAGAATATTTGTTCTTTGATGTAAGCGGATATCTGTTACAATATAACAACCGTGTTGGTTTGATTGCACAGCAAAGACTGGATGGTAGTTTTTATAATCTTCGTACCAATGTAGGTAATAGTCGCAGCAGAGGTGTAGAAGCATTGGTAGAATTCAATGCCTTCAAAGCATGGGGTGTAAAACCTGTTTTTGGAAGCCTGAATTTCTTTGCTTCACTTGCCTTCATCAATGCACAGTATGATAATCTTCGTGTCATCACGCGTCAGGGTAACACACTGGTTGAGTCTAACTTGAAAAATAAGCGTGTAGAAAATGCGCCTGAAAGAATTTATCGTACCGGTGTTACTTACAGCAGAAAACAATTGACTGTTACTGCTCAATACAGTTACGTATCAGAAGCCTATAGTGATGCGAATAATACTGTTACTCCAACTGCAAATGGGGTAAATGGATTGATACCTTCTTATGATCTGGTAGATATTAGTGGTACTTATAAATTCACAGAGAAGTTTTTTGTGAAGGGTGGTATTAATAATCTCTTGGGAGAAAAATATTTTACCAGAAGAGCCGGCGGTTATCCGGGTCCGGGATTGATGGCAGCTGAGCCCAGAAATTTCTTTATGACAGTTGGAATCAAACTCTAATAGCAAAAAGCTCCGAATAAAACTCGGAGCTTTTTTTATACTTCTTTCTTTTTGAATATCGCGAAATAAATATCAGCTCTAATTTCAAATCCTAACTTTTCATATAGTTTGATAGCGCCAATATTGTCTTGTTTAACATGTAGAAAAGGTGTTTTGCCAGCCTCGTAAATACAGGAACAAACCTGTTGTATAACTGCTGCAGCATATCCTTTTCCCAGATGTGCGGGGTCAGTACAGATCGCACTTACTTCTGTGAAGTCAGTTGTTTGTAATCGTTGTCCGGCCATCGAAATCAGTCGCACTCCATCAAATATGCCATAATAATTACCGAATTCGATGGTACGGTTACCAAAAGGACCGGGTTTGGTTTTTGCGGTTAGTTCCAGCATTTGAGGAACATCTTCATTCGTTAGTTTTCTGGTAATAGCATGATGTGCATGTTGTGATGCCACTTTTTTACTAGCTACCATTTGATACAAGGGCAATGTCAATTGTACATGCATTGTATCAGGTATGGCTATTTCTCTGGCGATGAGTACAAAGAAAGATCGATCTGCGGGCAGTTCTTTTTCCAGTACATCATGATCTGACGCATCCCAGTTTGGAAGTGCAAACAAAGGTGACACTTCTTTAGGAAAATATTTTAGCTGATCATTACCCGCATTCAGGTATTGTTGATGCGTGCGCAACGCTTCCCAAATAGCATTATCCAGCACATGACTCATACAATAAAGGTAATGTTAGTCTGGAAATCGTTTTTTCCGATCATAAAAAAGTTAAAGCGATTACTCAGAAATATTCAACCCGATCTTTTCTGTAATTTCAAGACAAATTTTTGAGTATGCGAAAGATTGTTATTATGATGAGTACGCTATGTGTAATGTTTGTATCAACTGCAAGTGCACAGGCACAAGAATGGACACCCGAGCAACAGGTAGAACTATTCGGTTATTGTGAAAAACCTGCTTTGATCAAGCAGTTGAAAATATCGGAAGCCATTGCAGACAGGATTGGACAAATACATCACTGGGCCAGACTCACCAAAATAAAAATTGAAGCGAATGCGAGTGACACTTTCGCTACAGCAGGCGAGGTAGAAGAAGAAGTGGTGAAAAAGTATAAAGCGCTTTCTTTATCCGGCGATCAGGTGAAGGCGTTGGTAGAGCGAAGAAAAAAAAGTTTAAGTGAGCCATGTGAAGTGATCACGTTAGTGGTCAACAGAAATTATGATACGATTGCCAGGCCACAATTGCAATTACAATTCCGTAATAAATTCAGAAGAACACTGATGGATAAGCTGGAAGTGAATGGTAAACAGGCTGATATGTTGATTGAGGCAGAAGTTTGGAAACAGAAAGAGGCTTTAGAGATTGCCAAAATACCCGAGACAGACTTTGAACGTATCCGTAAAACCGTAGGATTGTATAAAGAGTTAGAGCGTAAGTATGGGTTTATTGGAATAACGGAACAGCAGAAAGAGGGGGCGAAGAGTATATTCAAGCAAGCAGAGTAAGATGCAAATCATTTTATTTTTTGAATACAATTGGTGAAAAATTGATAAGCACCAATATCTGTGTTGATAATAAAGTGCTTATTATCCATCATAATATATACAAGGACTATACTTTACGATTGTAGACCTTTACAAACACTGGCTTTTATTTGCGTATCACCACAGTTTTATGGTAATATGGAGCAGGGTTGATTAATATCTCTATTTCAATCATGAAATATTTCAGAGTTTAGAGTACATTAGATAAACCCTAAGCAACCTGTAAAATGGATAAGCTCATATTACTGCATACACATTCCATCATGGCTTTTATACTCGCCACTACACAATTTGGAATGTTGCTTTTCTTATTAAGACTAAAACAGCATACACATATTAGAAAATGGATGATCATTAACTATATCGCTTCAATTGTATGGCAGGTAGATCAAACCATTCGTTTTAGCCTGGCACCTTCTGTACAAGGATCATTGGTATACAAAATTGAAACGGTACTCATTTATAGTCCGGCGTTGGCAATTCTGGTATTGAGTTATTTTCAAATACTATATCTCTTCTTACACCAGCCTTATGAAAAGGAACGCAGACTAATGGTTAGAATTGTGGTTCCGGTGGCAATAGGTTTGGTAGCATTGAATGCATGGAACGAATTTGCTAACGATAGTAATCTTTTTGTATTTCAAGTCACTTCCTTTTTGTATGGGTTGGTTACTAATATCTGGGCATTGTTCATCAGTTATAGAAAAGCTCGTTTTTTAAAACATATGGATGCACATGCTTCAAAAGCCCATCGTTTACTGGTTTGGGTAAATATTGGTTTCATTGTAATGTGTGTTGTTGCGGTAGTATTTGGGTTTTATAGTCCTGTTGGCTATTGGACTTTTTTCATTCTTATATGGATGTGCAACCTCGCTCAGATCGTTATCTATATTACCTATTCAGCAGTTCCTGCAAGCTTTCAAATAAAAATTGCTGGATTCAGTTTTGTAACGGTGGTAACTTTTCTAACCATGGTAACACTTGTTTTTTTCCCACCATTGATTCCTACTGAGATAGAGGCAAGATTACTTCAGCAGCAGGGATTAAAACAGATGTTCATCATTATAATCGTTGCAACTTTATTCATTGTAATAGTATTACCCGGATTATTAAGAAAGAGTTTATCAGAGCCTTTGAAACGATTGTTGATGGGTGTAAAACAGGTCAATGCAGGTGATTTAAAAGTGCAGGTATTGGTGGGTTCACCGGATGAGATTGGCGACCTCACCACAAACTTTAATCAGATGACACAATCATTGCAAAAAGCCAATGATGAATTGCGAGAATATGCAGAAAAGTTGGAAATAAAAGTGGAAGAGCGTACCGCTGCTTTGAAAAAATCATTGGAAACACTTCAAACCACTCAGGCGCAATTGATCCAATCCGAGAAAATGGCAAGTTTGGGGGAACTTACAGCGGGTATTGCCCACGAAATTCAGAATCCGTTGAATTTTGTCAATAATTTTTCTGATGTCAGTACAGAAATCATGACGGAGCTGAAAGAATACGTACAAGCGGGTCAACTCAAAGAGGCTGAAGATGTGATCAATGACCTAACGGTGAATCTTACTAAAATTCATCACCATGGGTCAAGGGCTGCAGGTATCGTCAAAAGTATGTTGGAACATTCAAAAGTAAGTGATGGCAAAAGACATACGGTTGATATCATTGCACTGTGTCAACAATATGCACAATTAAGTTATAAAAGTATTATTGCGAAAGATCAATCATTTGAATGTGATATAGTATTTCGGCATGAAATAGACTCTATCCAGATGGAAGTTATCTCTGAAGATATTGGTCGTGTTTTTCAAAACATATTCGTGAATGCTTTTTATGCGATGGGAGAAAAACTAAAACAAGAAAAAGCATCTGATAATGCATACCAACCAAAAATCACAGTAAGTATTCATAAACTATTAAAGCCGGGCGAATCAGCAGAAAGTATAGAAATCAGGATCAGAGACAATGGAACGGGGATACCTGACACAGTGAAAGCAAAAATTTTTCAACCCTTTTTTACCACCAAACCAACAGGAAACTATACGGGACTAGGATTATCGATCAGCTATGACATTGTTACCAAAGGTCATTCAGGTACCTTCATGGTTGAAACTGAATTAGGTGAAGGAACAGAAATGATCATACAACTCCCGCTTACAAACAGTCTTTAATTCAATTTTAAGTTAAAAATCCCCGGATCAATTGCTTATATTAGGAATCTAAACCCTTGCACATGAGTCCAAATCCGGTCATTGATACCTTAATGGTAAATGGCGTAAGCTATAATTTACCTGCTAATACAGATGAAGTTGTTTATCTGGTCAATCAAGCACAACAGGCTAAACAGGTAGTATGTTTGAGAGGAGCCGCACACTCTCGTCCTTTAATCAGTAGTCTGGAAGCAGAAGTAAATGCAGGCAGACTTTATATCCTGTTATCAAAAATGAAAGCGGTAACATTTAATGATGCATCAAGACAAGTTACGGTTGAAGGGGGCTGTCATTTAGGATACGACCCAAGTGATCCATTAGATGCAGCACCCGCAGCACTCGCAGCATATAGATCAACTTTGGAGAATTCCTTGGTATATCAGCTCGATAATCATAGAACAGATCCTCAAAATCCACTCAAAGGTTGGGCCTTACCCGATCTTGGTGGTATCATACACCAAACTGTAGGTGGTTTTCTTTCAACCGGTTCCTCCGGAAGTAATCTTTATGCTTCATTTAATGAGCAGCTCGTAAGTGTTACTATTGTAACAGGAGGCACTGATGGTGCAAGAGTTCAGGTGTTCAGTAAGGATGATCCAAAATATCCCAATAAAAATGAAAATCCTTTTTATGCAGTAGGTGTGGGCTTAGGGATGTTTGGAGTCATTGTATCAGCTACTTTTCAATGCGTTGATAATTTCAATATCAAAGGACAGGAATCAACGACTACAGAAGCTGATTGTCCCATTGATCTTTTTGGAGATCATCCTGAAAAAGAATCACTGGTAGATTTTTTTACAAAAAAAACATACAAGCGAATCATGTGGTGGCCACAGAGTGGTGTTAACAGAACAGTGATTTGGCAAGCCGAACCGATGCCGGTTTCGGCAGGATTTGTTCCCAATCCATACAAGGAAATACCCAATATCAAAATCATGGGTATAGAAACACCTCTTCCGCTTGAGTTGTGTGCTCATTTAATGATGAATGGTTTTTCTGACATTGATGTTTTTTTAAGTAAACTGAAAGTGCAGCATCCCGTTGCGTATGAATTTTTAAAGGCACTCGATGAAAAAGAGCTGGTACCCTTTCTGTTAAAACTTTTTGTGCCATTAGATCCTGTTGTAAATGGTACTCCACAACCCCAGCAGTTTCAGGATGTGTGGTATGGAAGTATACCCATGGATGATAAAATAAGTGATACACTGATTCCGGTTTGGTTTACTGAACTTTGGTTTCCGATTGAAACAGGGGTAAAAGTATTGAGTACACTCAAAACATTTTTTCAGCAGAATCCTGATATCGTCGGTAATTTTTCTTACGAAATTTATCCTGCCAGACACAGCGATTTTTGGTTAAGTGCTGCTTATCAAAGGGATGTTTTCCGTATTGATATGTTTTGGTATGGAGATAACGCCGGATCTCCATTGAATGAGTTTTATCCGACTTTATGGAATGAGCTGTACAATGCGGGATTGGTATTCAGGCCACATTGGGGTAAGTTTTTGCCGGCGGGTGATAGTCAGGAAGGAAAAGCGTATTTGAGAAATAATTATCCTAACTGGGATCAATGGATGGCAATTCGCGAACAAATGGACCCGCATCAGGTGTTTGTAAGTGACTATTGGAGAAGTCATTTGTTTGCATAGATTTTTTAGGATAAAAAGTATAAGGTCTACAATTAAAAATTGGATGCTGATTTCATAGTGATCTGATAGGGAAATTTCATTATTTTTGCCGCCACAACCGAAAGGTTAGGGCCTATAGCTCAGTTGGTTAGAGCACCTGACTCATAATCAGGGGGTCCCAGGATCATGCCCTGGTGGGCCCACAAAGCGAAGATCTAAGTCTTCGCTTTTTTACTTTAATATAGCCCGTGTGCGCATCCCTGGTTCTAACCCTGAACCTGTACCGAATTTGATCGGGATAAGTTTATTAAATCCATATTTTTTATTATTGTATGGACAATTTGTTAGAGCCGTCACTCTTTTAACCGGCACAAATGAAAAGCATAACTGGTGGTAAAAATCCTAAAAAAAAGACTGAGCGGAAAGGGTTTAGTAGCTTTCTTGAAAGTCTTTTTTATATTATTCTAACCATAAATTAAAAAAAATGAAACGAATCATCCTGATCATATTGATGTTTTCATTTGGAAACTTGTTCTCGCAAAATGGTTTAAGTCCCGAACAATTCATGAGATACTATGTGAAAGTTGTCAATGAGGAAAAAATAAAAGAAGTACAAAATTGCTATCATTTCCCGCATTCCATAATTGAAAATGGCCGAATTATGTATTACGATAATGCTGAAATACCGGTAATTGACTATAATACATTTAAAAAGACAGGATGGGTGTATTCTAAGATCAACGAAATAAAAGTTATAGCGGAGTCTGGGAATACGGCAATTGTGCAGATGGATTTTTCAAGGTTTGGGAAAAACGATAAAGAATATTTACGGACAACTATGTTTTATTCTTTAACAAAAGAGAAAGGTTATTGGCAGATTATTAATAGAACCGGGATGTTAAATCGTACTTTTTGAATAATATATACAAGCCGTCTAGGTAGGCACACTTAGCAATAAGTTAGTGATGATATAAAAATAGCTGCTTTTTATTTGCATAAAATTTGCAAAGAGATTTTATAGCAGTATCTTTTGGTATTGTTTTTGATCTAATTATTTATAATGGTCATTAACTTTCTCGTACGCTCCTTATAAAAAATAATAACTCCTGTTTTTATTCAGTACAAAAAAGGAATATGAAATCGAAACTATTTTTTTCTCTGTCACTTTTATTCGTAACTTATCTTCAGTCCTATTCGCAAACATCCCAAATCCGAAATGAGTTGGATAGGGTTATACAGCAACTGAATGATAGCTTACATAAATATGATGAAAGAGGGAGAACCGTTCATTTATTATCTGATTCAGTTTTTTCTGTGAAGAATAGAGATGGAAGCTATATAACCGTAAACATAAAGAATCTAGAATCTTCAAGAACCGATTCTCTTCATCAAATGGGGATAGATTTTCTTCCCATTGACTATAAAACACATGTTCCCGGTAACTGGATCTATTTTCAGCAGAGGGATAAAATGACCCGTTTGATGTTTCAAAAAGCAACCGAGGCAGAAGCGAAGCAATTATATTATTTATTTTTAGAGCTGAGAAAATACATGCAAGCTTTACTTAGATAAAGTGATCCACTATCGAACTATTCCTTTTACAAAGGATTTTGTATTAAGAGCTGGATACAGATTCTATATTACTAGCCTATTTGCAAATGCCTCCCAAAGGAGGCTCTATCGAAAAATAAATATAATGATTACTGAGTCGACCATATTAAAAGTCAGGATCGATAATATGAAACACACCAAAACGATTTGGTTGCCTACGAAAACATGAAGATCTTTGAACACTTTGTTTATAAAGTTAAAGCTGGAGTAATATGAACGTATTTAAAGTATTATCTCGATGCAAATACTTTTATGGCATACCTATAAATCGTGATTTTAATCATAAATCAATGCATATGGATTGATTTAAGACATTTTCATTATAGTTAGTTTGTGGAATTTAATAAATTGAAACATCTATTTATTATGAAAGATCAATTTGTTTATGTCTAATAATATGGAGTGTAAACATCGCTTAAAATCTAAGGGTAAACTTTTTACAATCATTCGCTGTATTATCGTATTGGTATTGATTACAATCAATACCATGGCACTTGCACAACAGGAAGAGGAGTATGGTACAGGATTGTTGTTTGATAGTATTAATACCAGATCTATTCCCCAGCATGCTGCTTTAACAAAGGACAGCTACAGGGGCTTGCCTTCCTCGGTTTCTTATGAGCAATATTGTCCACAGGCGGGTAATCAGGGTAAGTTTGGTACATGTGTAGGTTTTGCAACCGCTTATTCTTTGCGTACCACTTTATATGTAAAAGCTATGCGTGAAGCGGGGTATACTGCTAATCCGAATGACCATTTATTCTCACCCAGTTTTATTTATGAACAAATCAAGTTTGCTGATGATAAAGATTGTAGTAAAGGAAGCTATGTATCTGATGCATTAGAGCTCTTGCAATACATAGGGGTAGCCACGTTAAAAACCATGCCCTATCAATGTGGCACAACCATTTCTGAGGCATCTCTCACAGAAAGTGCGAATTATAAAATTGTTTCCTATCAACAACTTTTCAGTATAAAAGATACAGATGCTGATTTTAGAGTATTGATGATGAAAAAAGCATTATCAGAAGGTAATCCTTGTTTGTTTAGTTTTAAAACTACCAAAAGCTTCAAAACTAGCAGAGGTACCGATCTCTGGAAGCAACAAAAAGATGATCAAGAGCCCGGCGATATTAAAATGGGTCACGCCATGTGTTTGGTAGGCTATGATGATAATAAATATGGAGGTTCATTTCGGGTATTGAATTCATGGGGAACAGGCTGGGGCGACAAGGGCTTTATATGGATACCCTATCGGGATTTAGCTAAATATACTTACCAATGTTTTCAAGTACAGGGTGAGAAGATTAAACCCAAAAAAGTGGATCCAGTAATAGTAAAACCGGAGATCAAAGGAACCATTCGTTTTCAGCAGAATACCGGTGAATCGATGAATGCCTCTTTACTCTCTTTTTCTTTAGCAGAGGGGTTGCCTACTTATAGAATGAATGCTAATTATACCAGTGGCACCCGCTTTCGTTTTTACATGAATACATCAACAGATGCGTATATCTATGCATTTGCTTCTGATTTTTCAGGAAAGATCAATCAAATATTTCCTTACGACGCTCATATATCTCCTTTATTGGGTAAAAATAGTACGGTAGCATTTCCCTCTGAAACAAAAGTGATACGAATGGATGAGTCGAAAGGAACCGACTATCTCTTGATACTGTATTCTAAAAAGCCGCTTACGCAAAGCTCAATTTTACAACAATTACAACAAGCACAAGGTGGTTTTGTATCCAAAGTGAAAACCTCATTGAAAAATAATTTTATTTCTTCGCATCTGATTAACTATGTAAAAGATCAAATTGCTTTTGAGCTAAAAGCAGATTCTAATGCAGATATCCTCCCCATCCTTATTGAAATACCACATTATTAAATCTATGATTCTAAATCGTTTTCAATTCTGTAAGAAAACTGTATTACTGGTATGTACGGTGCTTCTTCATTTTTCTTTGTTTGGACAGTTTCAAATTGTAAACAAAGCCGGACTATTTAATGGGATTGATGGATTAGATATCTCTCCAAAGAATAATTATTTTTTAGGTTGGTATGAATACAACGGTGCTTGTGTTATCTGGGATATGCGATCAGGACAAGAAATTCAAAAATTCCAAGATGTAAAGACTGCCCGTTTTGCTTCGAATGGAGAACAAATTTATATCGTTACTAAATCAGGCGATATCAAACTGGTAGATTTAACCGGCAAAACTATCCGACAAATTTCAAGGTCTCCGATCATGATTGGTAGTTATCGCAATTATAATTTCTATCCTGAACAGTTATCATTGATTATTGAAAATAAATTATATGATGTAAATGTAGGATTGGTTAGTACCTTAAATTATGAAGGACTAAAAGATAGACAGCAATATAACCTACGCAAGAATCTATTGGTAGTTCCTGATAATCAGAAAAATAAAGTCAGTATTATTCAGCTTCCAGGTGGACAACAAAAAAGTGTGAATTTGCCTTTCCGACCTTGGACTGTAGTATTATCTGCGATGGGAAATCATGCGGCGATTTTGGGAAGGGATACTTTGCAAATCATCCAGCTTGAAAATGGAGAAACAATAGGAAGTAGGAAATTTATTCCGCAACAGTATGGAGCTGTTCTCTTTGATCATAAAGGTGAAAACTTGATTTATACTTCCTATGATGAGAAATGGACTCGTGTACTTGTTTGTGAAAATGCGATCAGCGGAAAGACTATTTGGAAAAGAAGTTTTACAGAAAAATTAGCTTCGGATGAATCAATAGAGTATCGTAATCTACAATTATCTGCTGATGGAAAAATATTGCTTGCTGCAAACGGTTCACAAGGGCAATATGAGTTATTTGATGTTGCAACGGGTAAAACGATCAAAGAGATTAAAAGTTTTAAAAGAGATTTTGCTGTTTCCTTGGGTAAAATTGTTGCTAATCAATTACCTATTATATATAAAGATGAACAGGTAATATTGAATCTTACAACAGGGGTCATACAAGCCAAAACAAAGTATGATGATACTTATACAAGAACGCTTACAGATGCGGAGTATGAAAGTTTTCCAATTCAAGAAGTTATAAAATCTTTTGACAAAAAATTTGAGTTTGTTAAGTCTCCAATGTTATTAAATCAGGGTGTGGCATGTGCAAATAGTGGTGGAGTTAGTCAGATACTCAATATAAGATCTGTTCAAACAAAGCGTACTATTTTCAGCCGTAGTTGTAAATGGATCACTTATGGTGCAGCCAATACACAAAATATTATCGCAATTCAAGAAATACCTGCTGTTGATCGAATCAATTTTTACAACTATACTACAGGCCAAAAATTATTTACAATCCCTTTTAATATCAGAATGAAAGGCGGACATCGTCCTGTACTATTTTCTCCCAACGATGCTTACGTGACAGTTGAGCATGATGATGGTTTGCTGATATTAGATCTGAAAACAAAGAAATCTCTCAGCGCAAAACTTGGGAAAGAACCTAGTGAAGGCGTTGTCGGTTTTACTCCTGACAATAAATATGCATTGATCAATATCTGGAAAAAAATCAAATTCCTCGATTTGGCAACGGGTGAGTACAATGAATCGATGACCATTCATGAGATCGATCCAAGATATGGTTTCAATACAGTTTCGATGACTCCGGATGGTAAACATCTTTTTTATATTGATGGTGACAAAAACAATCGAATTCTTGTTTATGATCTTGTTGCCAAAAGGAACATTGCAACAGTATATCCATTCTTGAGTACCAATGATTGGGCGGTTGTTTCACCAGACGGTTTATTTGAAGCAAATAAAGGGGCACAGGATAATGTTTATTATACTACACCGAACTCTGTTGCCCCATTAGGAACAGTGTTCGATCAATTTTTTACACCTAGGTTGTTACCTCGTATTTTAAGTGGTGAAACTTTTAAAGCTCCTGATATCAATACTTTAAAAGCAATTCCCACAGTTGCTATTCAGTATAGTGAGGGCACCCGCAATTTGATAGTCGAAAATGAATTTGAGCAGTTGGTGACTACCAATAAAAGTACAGGGGTCATAACTGTAAAGGCGGATTGTCCGGTTGATAAAATCACAGAAATTCGTTTATATCATAACGGTAAATTAACCGGTACTACGAGAAACCTGATTGTAGAAGATGATACCGGTCAAAAATCAATGACACGTACTTTCAATGTTACGCTTTCGTCAGGTGATAATGTCTTCAGCGCAGTAGCTGTGAACTCACAAAGGTCGGAAAGTAAACAGGTTTTTATCAAAGCAAGGTATCAACCCAGTAATAATAGCATACCTGAAAATATCAAACAAACTAGTGCTCGTTTACATTTGATCATTGTAGGTATTAATGCATATAAAAACCCGCGCTATAGTTTGAATTATGCACAAAAAGATGCAACTGCTTTTAGAGCAGCTATAGAGAGAGGGTCAAAAGAAATTTTCAGTGGTATCAATACTTATTTCATTAGTGATGCAGAAGCCACGAAACAAGGCATACAAAATGCACTGGAAAAAGTAAAACTAAATGCAAATGCTGATGACCTATTTATATTTTACTATGCCGGTCATGGTGTGTTAGATGAAAAAAATGAGTTTTACCTGATCCCTTATGATGTAACACAACTCTATGGTAATGATCAATTACTTCGTCAGTCTGCAATTAGTTCTTCATTGATTCAACTCTATTCAAAAGATATCAAGGCTCAAAAGCAGTTATTCATATTGGATGCATGCCAGTCTGCAGGTGCTTTTGGTAATGCTGTAGCTATGAGAGGTGCAGCTGAAGAGAAAGCGATTGCACAACTTGCACGGTCAACAGGAACGCATTGGTTAACCGCATCGGGTAGTGATCAGTTTGCTAGCGAATTTAGTCAGTTAGGGCATGGGTCGTTTACATATTGCTTACTGGAAGCGCTGAGAGGGAAAGCTGATAATGGTGATAAAAAGCTAACAGTAAAAGAAATCGATGCTTATCTACAAAGTGTTGTACCTGAGATTACCAAAAAGTATAAAGGAACTGCGCAGTATCCTGCCAGTTTTGGGTATGGGAATGATTTTCCTATAATCATCATTAAGTAATAGTTATAAGAAAATATCAGCTACCATTAATAAACCCGAATCTTTATATTTCTTTTGTATTAAATGAAAATAAAGACGATTTTCTATTCATATTTAACATACTTAAAACTGAGTATACACAGAACAAAATAGTAATCGTATTTTATAAGTTTTAAAAAATCCCTATGCATACATTTAAAATAAAAAACAACCGACTCGGTCATGTAATTATATTAGTGGCCGTACTCTTTCTGATGGGAGTTACTTTTTGGGCCTTTTTTTTAAAGGAAGAGCCGGTAGAATTTAAAGGAGGGGGAATCATCATCGCATTGATCATTGGCGGTATAGGTGGAGTAGTTTTATTCATGTCCCTGAGAGCCATCATTTTGAATCCGGATGTTTTGGTGATTAATGAAAAAGGCTTTGAATACAATCCCGGTGGCATTTCATCCGGTTTTATGGAATGGAGAAATGTGGCAGAAATCAAATTCACAGAGGTTAGAACCCAACAAGGTCAACTTCCCGGACCTATTTGGGAAAAAGTATTGGCCATTAAGTTCAAAGATCCTTCTATATATGCCCATCAATACAATCCACTCTTGAGGGGCTTGATGCATATCAATAAAAATATGTACGATGCAGATATGTTTTTTCATTTGAGCAGTTTCGGTAATCAAGTAGATGAGGTATATGAATTGATGATGCGATACTGGAATGCAAGTAAAACATCTTTATAACAGATGTTCGTAAGTAGACTATATTGCTATTTCAGTTTTATCATCATTACATTTTTGTGGTCTGATTTTTCGGTAGCACAAAAGAAAACCGATGCTTTTGAAGTAGCGGTTACTACTATCAAAAAAAATATTAAGTGTTGTTCAGTAGCTTTTCCGGGGAATAAATCAAATAAGGCAACAACAGTTATGATTTTTAGAACCGGAGAGATGACCATTGTTTACAGCAATAATAGACCTCCGGTTTCTTTTAATCTTTTCGAGCTGTATAAAGATGTTGAAGCGCCAAAGGGTATTTACTATAAACCTGGAACCAAGACAATAGTTTTTAATATTGGAGAATTCAATAAACAAGCCATACGCCTCAATACAAACTCAATAGCCCTTGAAACGTACCATCAATTTTTATCTATCATACAATTAGGTAAAGAAACAAACGCTAGAGTAAGTAAATAAAAGAAGTTTCAAAGTGTAAAAAGTGAATCCTTGAAATGAATCTAAAAAAAGATACAATAAAGTCAGAACTGGTATCTGTGTTTTCAAATAGAATTGCCATACCTATTTTTTATAGTTTGATTACATCCCTATTATTACCAGCAACAATTTGGTACATATTTACTTCTGGTGATGTATTCGATATCATTTGGGGTATTCTTGCATTTGTATTGGTATTAATGATATGGTTGGTAATGGTTTGGGGAGAATTAAGATTAAAAATTCATCGAATATATTTTACTACAAAAGGTATTGAGGTTCGATCATTTTTAGGAATCGGAAAAAAGAGAACCTATTCTTATGATGTGATAACCGGATTTATGATTGGTTTACAACCGGCATATCCATTTCCTTATGAGAGTATTACATTGATGCTTAATGAAAAAAAACTACTACGGATTTCACAATTTTATTTTCGTAATTACAAAGAGATCAAATTATTGATAACTGAAAGATTTGCGAATTATCAAATCCAAAAATTTAGTTTACGAAAAGCAATCACTGAAATATTTGAATAATCTGATAAATACTACAAATCATCAGCTTAGCTGTTGAATTTTTACGGATTCAACAACTAAACTGATGTTTTTTTATTTATTTGATGATCATGAATGGCACAAATCGATTTAGTATTAGACTAATAAATAGTTAACTTATCATATAGAAGAAAATTTCAGTCTCAAACTGTTGCCAACAACACTCACGCTACTTAATGCCATAGCAGCTCCAGCAATCATAGGATTTAATAAAAATCCATTTACAGAAAATAAGATCCCGGCTGCAATGGGTATACCAATGATGTTGTAGATAAATGCCCAGAATAAATTTTGTTTGATAGTAGCCACTGTTTTCTTTGATAAGTTGATGGCTTTGGGTATGCTATTCAAATCAGAAGTGATCAATGTCATTTTAGCAACGTCCATGGCAATATCACTTCCCTTGCCCATCGCGATACTAACATCTGCAGTAGCCAATGCATGACTATCATTGATTCCATCACCTACCATGGCTACAATTTTTCCTCCTTTTTGTAACTGTTCAATATAAGCTGCTTTTTCAGCGGGCATGACTTCTGCTTTAAAAGTTTTTAATCCTACTTGTTCGGCAATAGCTTTTGCTGTTTGCTGATTATCTCCGGTTAACATGTATACTTCGATACCCATTTTATGAAGACGATCAATGGCAACAGCTGATTTTTCTTTGATGGTATCGGTGATTGCTAATACAATTCTGGCTACTCCATTTTTTGAAAAAATAATGACAGTTTTTGCTTGTTCTTGTAATTCCTGAATTCTGTTCTCTAGACTTTGATCCAGTGTTATGTTATTCTCTTTCATCATTGATGGACTTCCAACTGCATATTCTTGTTCATTATAATTTGCTAGTACCCCCTTTCCGGTTACACTTTCAATTTTATGAAGAGGTACAGCTTGAATAGACGTGTTTTCAAAATGTCTAACTACTGCTTCTGCCAATGGATGTTCTGATTGTAATTCGATAGATAATAGCACAGATTGTAACTCAGTCATATCATGTTCATCTCTAAAAATGACATCACTTACTGATGGTTTGCCTTCTGTAATGGTTCCTGTTTTATCTAATACTACGGCAGTAATATTATGTGCCAGTTCTAAGCTTTCTGCATCTTTAATAAGTATATTATTTTCAGCACCTTTTCCAATACCAACCATAATAGCAGTAGGTGTAGCTAAGCCCAAAGCACAAGGACAGGCAATAACTAGAACTGTTACTGCATTCATCAAAGCGTAGGTAAATGCATTTTCGTTGCCCCAAATCATCCAACAGATGAATGTGAGTATTGCAATCCCTATTACAATAGGAACAAAGATGCCTGCGATTTTATCAACAAGCTTTTGAACAGGCGCCTTACTGCCTTGAGCTTGTTCCACCATTTTAATGATCTGTGCTAAAAATGTTTCTGAGCCAATCTTTTCGGCTGTAAATCGAAAACTTCCTTTTTGGTTAATGGTTCCTGCATAAACATTTTTTCCTGCTACTTTTTCTACAGGAACCGGCTCTCCTGTAATCATACTTTCATCTACATATGAACTGCCACTGGTAATAATACCGTCTACGGGAATTTTTTCTCCAGGCTTTACTAATAGAATATTCCCTTTTTGTACGGCTGCAATAGCCACTTCTTTTAGTTGATCGTTTTCTGTAACCAAGGTTACAGTTTGCGGCTGTAGACCTATTAATTTCTTGATGGCAGAAGAAGTATTTGATTTGGCTTTTTCCTCTAATAATTTACCCAATGAGATAAAAACAATAATAACAGCTGCTGCTTCAAAATAAACATGGGGGTGTGTGCCACGCTCATGCCAGAAATCAGCAAAAAAAGTATTAAAGGCGCTGAATAACCAGGCAATACCGGTACTGAGTGCTACCAGTGTATCCATATTGGCTTTGCCATGCTTAGCTTGTTTCCAAGCATTAATGAAAAAGTTTTTACCAAAATAAAAGACTACAGGCGCAGATAACAGTAGCATGATATAATTTCCCCAGGTCAGATCCATAAAGAACATACCAAGAATAACTATTGGTAGAGATAATATGGAAGACCAGATCGTTCTTTTCTTTATTGACTCATAATGCTGAATTCTGGCAGCTTCCTTTAGTTCGTTTTTATTTTCTTCAGTAATCACCATATCATAACCAATCGATCGAACCACTGCTTGAAGTTTTTCAGGACCTGTTATTTGTGCATTGTACTCAACCCATGCATCTTGATTAGCAAAGTTTACACCAGCATTTAGCACGCCTTCAGAAGACTTTAGCATTGATTCAACACTTACAGCACAAGCTGCACAGGTCATTTCCAAAACGGGAAATGTTTTTCGTACAGATGTAAGATTTAGAGAATCTTTTTGTTTCATGTTTAATAATTTTAAACAAAGCTAGATGCTCTTGCATCCTAGTTTGTTATATAATGAATTGAGAGTTGTATAAAATTTATAGAGTGCTATTCATTTTAATTCTAGTAGCATGTATCATCTTGAAATCAGAAGGAGTCATGCCTGTAGTTTGTTTAAACTGCCTAGAGATATGTGCAGTACTGCTATATCCTAGTTTGAATGCTATTTCTGTTAAAGTATATTCAGTATATAGAAGAAATTCTTTTGCTTTTTCTATTCGATGTGCAATAAGATATTTTTCAATGGTTGTGCCCTCTTCAGCTGAAAATGATTGACTAATAGCATCATAACTTTTACCCATCGATTTTGATAGGTAGACCGAGAAAAGGAACCCTTCGGTAAAATCAAAATCACCATTGTATACATGATGTATTAATGCCTTTACCATACTGGCGATTTTCTCTTTTTTATTTTCGAGGATACTAAAACCCAATGGTTGGATTCTTGCATTTAGTAAAGTAAGATCTACATGGGAACTGTGAGATGAAAACCTCAACTCACCTAACATAACTTCTTCAGGACGAAGATCAATTTTCTCAAGCTCAGTAGTAATGGCTCTAATACAACGTTGACAAACCATACCTTTTACGAATACTGTCTGTTGCATAATTAAATTTTGAGATCAAAGTAAGCTTTAACATTTTGGACGATTGTTATAATTTTCAAGGAAAAATGTATATAATCTGTATTATCACACGATATAGTTTTGAATACACTACTGTTTGTATCTTTGGAGTACTATGGCTGAACAACTACATATCAAGAATATGGTTTGTGACCGATGTATTATGGTCGTAAAACAGCTATTTATAGATTTAGGTGTTGAATTTCATCAGATACAACTGGGACAAGTAGAGTTAAAAAAGGAGCCAGATCCAGAACAACTAGAGCAGATTCGATCGCTTTTACAACAAAATGGATTCGAATTATTGGATGATAAGAAATCTAAAATTGTTGAAAAGATAAAAACCACCATCGTTTCATTGATTCATGGGACGGAAGCTGAAGAGCTGAACTTAAAGCTATCAGCTATACTGGAAGAAAAGCTACAGACAGATTACCATTATCTCAGCACATTATTCTCTTCTGTAGAAGGTGTTACCATTGAACGATATACCATACTGCAACGTATTGAAAAAGTAAAAGAGTTGTTGATGTACGATGAGAAAAGCCTAAGTGAAATAGCTTACGAAATGGGTTATAGCAGTGTTCAGCATTTGTCTCAACAGTTTAAAAAAATAACCGGATTAACGCCTTCTCACTTCAAGCAGTTAAAAGAAAATAAACGTAAGCCTTTAGATAAAATAAATGATTGATTAGAGTCGGCTGAAAATTATATACATCTTAGTAAGGATTCTATAACAAGTAACCCATTTGCTGGATCTAATTTTACATTGTTATTTAACCGGGAGTTATCCTGAAAAATTTAAATGTGAAAATGGGAACACTAAAATTCAAGACAACCATTAAATGTATGGGTTGTGTATCAAAAGCCACTCCTTTTCTTAACGAAGTTGCAGGATCAGAAAACTGGAAAGTAGATGTCAATAATCCTGATAAAGTATTGGAAGTTGCAACCGATGGAAATACTTCTGTAAGTGATGTAGTAAAAGCGGTACAAGAAGCAGGCTTTAAAGCAGAACCCATTCATTAATGGGTTCTGTTATGATATCTTTCAAAAAGTAAACATCAAATACTCAACATATGAAACGAATACTGATCATTGTTATGTTACTCCTGTCAAAAATGGGGATAAGTCAAACCGCCTCATTACAGGATATTTTACGCCAATATCTTGATCTCAAAAATCAATTGGTAGAAAGTAATGCAGCTAACGCACAAAAATCTGCTACCGTTCTGACTGGGAAGATCGAGGGTCTGGCGGCACAGGCACTTTCTGAAAAAGAAGCCAAAGCGTTTGGCTCTTTGAAAGAGACGCTGAATAAGCAAGTAAAAGACCTTTCAACACAATCTGATTTGGCAAAACAGCGGGTAAGTTTTGCAGCACTTTCACAAACGATGATTGATTTATTTAAAGTTGTGTCTGTAAAAGAGTCATCGCTTTATGTGGATTATTGTCCAATGAAAAAAGCCTACTGGTTAAGTACAGAAAAAACCATCCGTAATCCTTATTATGGAAATGCCATGCTTTCATGTGGTAGTATTAAAGAAACAATAAAAGAGTAACGAAATGCGCTTATCGGCTATATTATATATCCTGCTATCCATCTCTATAAATGGATTTGCTCAGCATAGCGGTCATGCTGCTTCAGCAAAGCGTCAGCCTTTTATGGAACGCCAAGGAAAGAAGATCGTCTATCATTTATATGTAACAGATACTGTTGTTAATTACACCACTAAAAAAGCAAAAGCTGTTGCTATCAATGGGTCTATTCCTGCACCCACACTGTATTTTTCGGAAGGTGATAGCGCAGAAATACAGGTTCATAATTTAATGCACATGGAGACATCTATACACTGGCATGGATTAATATTACCCAATGAGCAAGATGGGGTTCCTTATCTCACTACTGCACCCATTCATCAGCAAAGCACGCATGTGTTTAGATTTCCCATTGTTCAAAGCGGTACCTACTGGTATCACTCACATACCATGCTGCAGGAACAGAGTGGTATGTATGGCGCTATTGTGATACAGCCAAAGCAGAAGCTGCCTTATAATGACATTCATAATTATCTATTGATAATCAAGCAACTTGAAGATTAATAGTACAGCCCAACTTCTCAGCTTCTTTTTTCAGACGTGCTATTTTTCTTTCTTTCAGTTTTGCTTCATCTAATGCTATTATTTTAGGATCGTAAGCAGTTTGCCTCTGAACCATATGATAGAAGATTACTGCCAGTCTTCTGGCCACAGCCTTGATGGCTTTTTTAGAACCCTTCGTATAAGCCAGCCTTCTGTATAAATGACCAAGCACTCCTTTTTGCTGCCACATGGTTTGCGCTGCCATTCGGAAGGCTTGGGTTGCGGTATTATTGGTAAATCGTTTTTGATGACCGATTGTTTTGCCCCCACTTTTCTTTGGACGCGCAGATAAGTTCAACCAGCTTGTAAAATGATCTGCAGTAGGCCATTTATTCATATTTAGTCCTGTTACAGCGATGATGCTTAAGACTGAGTTTTCATCCATTCCGTCTATAGCAGTGAGGTCTACACCAACAATTTTATGTAAGTACTCCTTAAGATTAAAATGATACTGATTCTTTCTAACTTTTGTTTTCTTAACACTAACAGGTGATGCTTGATGTTGTGGTGGT
>NZ_JBHYCW010000042.1:0-22196 GCF_051861365.1 Sediminibacterium sp.
ATGGGAGGAAAAACAGAAAAATATTACCTTAGAAAACTCTAACTAAACGTGGCACTAAATTATGGGGAGCTTACACAATGTCAGGGAAAGTTTAAAAAAATAAAGTGTGATATATCACACAAATAGAAAATTGCCTTATCTTTATTACATAGGGCTTACCCTATTTATAATTAAATTTGCGAACCTTCACATAACTAATTTGAAGCATTCGCTTTGAGTCTCGCTCTGAAACCTCGGAAATTTCATAGTGCACGAGACAATAAGTAGAATGCCCACGTTCCGGCGTGGGCTCTCTTATTCGTGCACGGGTCCTCCGAGGTACCCAGAGCGGTAAGTTGAGTTCCACGCTATTTTTTTGCGCCTACTTAACTTACCGGGACTCCTTTTGATGAATCATTCAAAACAGGAGTATGAAAAACCGGCAGATATCTATTCTTCACAGTCCTTCCCCCCGTTGGGCATTGCACCTGCTCTTGACACAGTTTGCAAAAAAGCCCAAGAACCCCATATAACCTCGAGTTAGTGGCATTCAGCCACACCCCACTTTTATCGATCAATTCTTTCACTTAAAAACATTCTTCATGAGAGCTATATTTCGTGTACGGGCAATCTATTGCCTTTGCCTCACTATGAGTTCGGTATTGTTACATGCCCAAAATTATGAGGTAAAAATCCTAGATGCCGAAACCAAAACACCCATAGAAGCCGCTGCCGTTCACTTGAAAAAAAACAAACAACTAGCCATCAGTGATGCCAGTGGAATCGTCAAACTCACGCGTATCCAACTACCGGATTCGATTCAGATTACCGCACTCAATTACCGAACAGTCAATCTGCTATTCAACCCTCAAACAACCATCTATTACCTCCAACCATTCGCTGGTGAATCTGAAGTGATTGTGCAAACAGGTTACCAAAGTCTACCAAAAGAAAGAGCGACAGGTTCCTTCACACAAATTGACAACCAACTCTTCAATCGCAGAATATCTACCAATGTACTAGAGAGATTGGATGGAATTACACCCGGTGTTTTATTCAATAAAAACAACGGGGAAGAAGCCTTTAATATCCGGGGACGCAGCACACTCGAAGCAGGTGCATCTAGACCATTGATTGTCCTGGATAACTTTCCCTTTGAAGGTCAGATCAATCAAATCAATCCCAATGATGTGGAATCAATAACTCTATTAAAAGATGCGGCAGCGGCTTCCATCTGGGGTTCGCGTGCAGCCAACGGAGTAATCGTAATTACTACAAGAAAAGGACGTTTAAACCAACCACTCCAAATCAGTTTTACACAGAACCTATCGGTAGGAGTTATGCCCAATCTCTTTTACAACAGAAACTACCTTACCTCATCAGAATACATAGAAGCGGAACGACTACTCTTTGATAGAGGGTTTTACAATGCTAGCTTGAGTAATACTACTACCCGTCCGGCTATTTCACCCGTAGTAGAACTGCTCAACCAATTCAGAAGTGGAACTATTACTGAAAGTGCCCTCAATAATGAATTAAACAACCTCAGTCAACAGGACTTACGTCGACAATTTAGTCAACACCTCTATCAACGCGAAGTCAACCAACAATATGCTTTGCAGTTGCGGGGTGGTAGTGATCAACACAGCTACTTGTTTTCTTTTGGTTATGATGATAACAAAGAGCGGCAGCGATTCAATCAAAATAGTCGCTTGACACTACAAGCGCAGCAGTCTTTTAAGTTAAGACCCCAACTGGAATTAACGACTGCTTTGTATTATGTGGCGAGCAAACAAAACAGACCCAATAGTTTTCCTTACCGGGGAAATGCATTATCCCCAGCGTCCAGTACCCAACTATATCCCTATGCACAAATAGCGGATGCCGGCGGAAATCCGTTGCCTACCATGAAGGATTACCGCAGTAGCTATTTGGACAGTGTTGAAGCGTTGGGGTTCCAGCCTTGGAGATTCTCAGTGTTAGATGAAATTGCACAAACACAACATGAAGAGCAGACGAGAACCCTAATCGCACGAACGGGACTGAAGTACCGCATCACGGATGCATGGACAGCAGAATTACACTACCAGCAGGAATACCAACAAGCATTACTGTTGAATCTAAAACTTGAAAACAGTTATACTGCTCGCGATTTGGTCAATCGATTTTCACAGCGTAATCCTACCACTGGAGCCTTCACCTATCCCTTACCCAAGGGTGGAATATTGGAGCAGGCACAGTCGGACTTAAACAGCCAAAACCTACGTGGTCAAATGCAATACCAGCAAAAATGGTCAGATGCACATGAACTCAATGGTATGGCTGGATTTGAAATCAGACAACGCAAAACAACAGGCTTCTCGCGAACGGTTTATGGTTATGAAGCAGCCTATGGCATTGGTATCTCCAATTTGAATTACCAAACAAGTTTACCTGTTCATCCATTTGGTACAGCCATGATTACTTCAACGCCTAATAATAGAACTGAAACTTTAAACCGTTTCTTTTCCTATTATGCGAACCTGTCATATAGTTATCACAAACGATATACATTCACTGCGAGCGCAAGGTCTGATGCCGCTAATCTATTTGGCGTTCGCGCCAATCAGAAAAGAACGCCACTCTGGTCTTTGGGCGGGTTATGGGATATATCCAAAGAAAGTTTTTACAAACTATCTTGGTTGCCTCATTTAAAAATTCGCGCCACTTATGGATTCAATGGAAACGCTGTCAATGCCAATTCTCTGTTGACAGTTCGTTTTGGAACTAGTGGCTTAACGGGTTTTCCAATGGCCACACTTGCTTCCGCACCGAATTCCGAATTACGTTGGGAAAAAGTGGGAACACTGAATTTAGGGGTTGATTTTAGCAGCCTTTCAGGAAAACTCCATGGCTCCATCGAATGGTACAGAAAACGCGGATTGGACTTACTCCAAGAAACGGTCCTCCCACCTTCAACAGGCTTTTCATCATTTAGTGGCAATGGTGCATCCACCCTAACTACGGGATGGGAATTCCTTATTAATTATGCTGTTGTACGCAAAAAGAACATGGAATGGAATATGCAATTGGTGTTGAATACATTAAAAGATCAAGTCATCGATTTTGAAAGAACAAATTCACCTGCACAATTTGTTCGAACAACAGGAAACCTTATTGCAAAGCCCGGTAAACCCTTATTCAGTATCTGGAGTTATCCTTGGGCGGGTATTGATCCCTCTAATGGAGATCCAATGGGTTATTTAGCAGGTGTTCCCAGTAATAACTACACCAGCATTATTGCTGCTGCACAATCCGACAGTCTGGTATTTCATGGATCGGCTCGTCCCACTTTTTGGGGAAATCTTCGACAAGATTTCCAATACAAACGATGGGGGTTTTCCCTAAACCTGATCTTCAAAGGTGGCTATTACTTTAGAAGTGGATCCGTTAGTCTGAACTATCAGGATTTGGTCTTGGGCAGACAACACCGCGATTATGCTGCAAGGTGGCAGACAAAAGGAGACGAACTAAAGTCCAATGTACCCTCCATTATTTATCCGGGTAATGTGGCAAGAAATGACTTCTATACCTATTCAGCTGTCTTAGTGGAGCGCGGGGATCATTTGCGCTTTCAGGATATTCGATTGTCTTACAGACTAGGACCTTGGGGTAAAAAACACCTCACTTCGCTGGAACTCTATGGATACCTCAATAATATCGGAATCCTCTGGCGTGCCAATAAAAAAGGTATCGACCCCGATACCAATGATATTGTTTTAGGCATTGAAAACATTCCGGCAATCCGAACCGCTACGATTGGACTCAAACTTCACCTTTAATTATCACCATCATGAAAAGAAAATATTATAGCCTCTATTTATTGATCTTCCTGTTTGTTGCTTGCCAAAAACAGGAACAATGGCTCGAAGCAAGAACCAATATTGCAAGTGTGGTTCCCTCCAGTTTGAAAGACTACAGCGCAATAATGGATGCAGATTTTTTGGTCAGGTCTTATGGCTTTTTGGCCATTTTAGGGACCGATCATATCTACCTGACCGATGCAGATTATAATGCAGCTTTCAATGGTCCTGAAAAAAACGGATTTATATGGGCAAAAGATGTGTACGAGTCATTCACTAGTATCAGTGAATGGAATGGCATGTACCAAAAAATTGCCATGAGTAATATTTGTTTGGAAGGACTGGAGAAGCTAACCGTACGTAACAATGAACTACCGGAATGGAATCGAGTCAAAGGGACTGCTCTTTTTTTTCGAGCCTTTTGCTATTATCAAATGTTACAACACTTTGCAGTTCCCTATGAAGCTGCGTCTGCACAAACAGATCTGGGAGTACCACTCAGATTAAGCGCCGATGTTAACATCAAACTAGGTAGATCAAGTGTAAAAGATTGTTATGATCAGGTTCGCTCAGACCTAACCCAAGCCATAGCCTTATTGCCAGCACAAACTGCTGTAAAGACAAGACCTACAAAAGCTGCAGCTGAAAGTTTACTAGCGCGGGTATATCTCATGCTAGAGCAGTGGGATCAGGCTGAAAAACATGCAGCGATGGCACTGGCGACACAATCTACACTCATTGATTTTAACACACTGAATGCTGCTGCAACGATTGCTTTTCCAACTCTTCAAGTGGGGCATGCTGAAGTTATTTTTTATGCAGAAAGTTCTTCTTCTAGCTATTATGGGGGGAACCGTCCTTTGTTCGATTCTACGCTATACCGTAGTTATGTCAACAATGATTTACGCAGGACAGTTTTTTTTAGATTATTCAACGGTCTTCCCATCTTCAAAGGATTTTACACAGGACTCGCGACTCCGCCATTCTCAGGCATCGCAACCAATGAACTCTATTTGATTCGAGCGGAAGCTTTGGCACGACAGGGGCTCAAAGACCAAGCCATGGGTGTACTCAATAGTTTACTGATCAAAAGATGGCGCAATGGCACTTATATACCTCTCACAGCTGTGGATGCAGGAGATGCTTTGGTCAAAATTATTACAGAGCGAAAAAAAGAATTACCACTCACAGGAAGTTTGGTTTGGGAAGATTTAAGACGGTTGAACAAAGACCCAAGATTTGCAAGGACTTTACGAAAAAGGGTCAATGGTGTATTCTACGAATTACCACCAAAAGATCCGCGCTATGTATTGCCCATTCCGGATATCGAAATCAAATTATCAGGCATCCCTCAAAATATCCGCTAATGAAAAAGAACAGCTTCATCCTATTGTTATTCCTGGCGATACAACTAAGCGCGCAGGAAAATGCATTCATCATACATGGAACGACACATCCCGACATCTATCCGATTGTAAAAGTTTTCCTGCGATATGAAAATTTTCAAGGACAACGAGTAAGTGATACGGTTCATGTAGAGAAAGGGAAATTTGTATTGCGAGGCAAACTGGCGCAAGCCTCCCGTGTGATGATTGGTTTTATGCCGGATACTAGTTCAGCATTGGTGAAAGTTAAACGATCCAGTACATTCCCGATAACAATAGATAACGAAACCATGGAACTTGATTTCGTCATAGCTAATCAACTGACACTACGTGGATCTGCCACACATGATGATGAATTAAGATGGATTACAACGCTTAAGCATCAGTCAGCTACTATCAGCAAAGCTGAACGAATCGATTCTTTTATTCGTGCAAATCCAACATCCGGTTATAGTCTTGTATTATTGAGTGACTTAATCAAATTCACTGATCAATTACAACAAATAGAATCATTGTTGTATTTACTACCGGCATCAGCCAGACAATCCTCGTTGGGTCAAAAAATTGCAGATGAAATAGCGAAACGTAAGACAATCGATATTGGCAACAAAGCACCCAATTTTGAGTTAGCAGACAATAAGGGTAACCTGCATACATTAACATCCATGAGGGGTAAATATGTTTTGCTCGAATTTTGGGCATCTTGGTGTACACCGTGCAGACAAGAAAACAAGTTTATCCGAGAAGCATGGAAGAATTTACAACAGGAACCCATTGTGCTGGTGAGTATCTCTATCGATGGTGAACAAGGAAAAAAGGACTGGTTGGATCTTCTTGCAAAAGAACAACTTCCTTGGCTACAGTTATTAGATCCGGGAGGACATCAAGGTAAAGTCGCACAGGCATTCCAAATCAGTGGAATACCTAAAAATTTCTTGATTGACCCGGAAGGGAACATTATTGCGTTAAACATTCGAGGAGAAAACCTCAGTGACAAAATCAAACCCTTTCTGAAATAAATAAAAAACCAGCAGGCTATGGTCAAGCCTGCTGGTTTAAAACATGAGCTACCACCATTAAGGTATCAGGTAGTAAGATTGTTCTTCTCCACTCTCCGCATAATTCAACTCATTTTGCGGGTTGTTGTCACCGGCAGCACCTGTCCATACATATTCACAATTGAATTCGGGATGTGGTTCACAGGTTCCTCCAGAAGAGGGTTTTACTGCAAAAAAACCATTAATGTCCCTGTAATAAACAGTGGTCGGTGCCTTGGCAGTGAATGCACTCAGCATTCCTGCAAGGATCACAAAGGCAAAAAGAAAATGGATCTTTTTCATACGTTTTTGTTTGAATTGGATTGCCTACTTGTTTGATTCGGAGGCATCGGCTTTCCCCCTTTTCTCACGGCCATGAAATAAGTTATCTGTATCGGGATACAATAAATACGCAGCTAAAGAAAACAGTGTCAGCAAACTGTTAACGAATAGATGTTGCGACCAATTGAGTTGACTAAATAAGCCACCACAGGGGCAAATACTTTTGTCGAGGCCGCTGAAATAAACATAGAAAACATACAGGGTGAAGACCGACATCAAAAAGAAAGAACACAACAACCCTTTTCTCCTCCAACCAGATCTTATAAGCAGGATGATGAGGAATATTTCTATCAGTGGTACAAGAAAAATCAGGATAGAAGATATCCAATGTGCAAATGGTTGAGAGAGCATTGAACGACTATAATGAGAAAAATTAAACAGCTTGGATGCCGTTGTATAACTCAATACAAAAATGAGTAGGCAAACACTAATCTGTATGACCATTTTATTTTTCATAGCGATGGATTACCGAACCCTAAATTACCTTTTCCCTTTTCTATGCTCTATACCACACATAACCCGAATGGAATATTTAATACCCAAAAAAGCAAATAGGCAAGAAAACTACCAATTGAGTTATTGAAATAGCCGATTCTGTTATATTTCACCTTTAAAACAAAAAAGGCTTTCAGTTTTTTCGTCCAAAAAAATACATGAGAAACTTTCTGTTAGGCACACTAGTCATCTTATCTCTGGTAACGGGTTGTATCAAACAAACGCAAGAACCAAAAGAAGCTGTTATTAATTATCTTTCCCATCATTTATCAACATCCGATTTTGCAGACCTTGATAAAACTTCCATGAGGGAAAGTCCTTTTCTTATTCGTTTCACATCGTTAAGTGAACCGGATAAGCAAATCTTATTGCAGAAAAAATCAGATGGCTCGTTCGCAAACGGAAAAATTCTCTTTATTAAAGGGGCAATTAACAAAGAAGGTTATCAGGGTAGTATTGAAACTAGCAATCTGGATCACAGTAATAAATTCAGTTCTGTTATTCGCAACGGATTTATTTTGTCATCGCATACAACTGCTGTCACAACCACTATATCTACCAACCAAACATCTTCAGATCGATGTAATGATTGTTCAATTCCAGAAGTCATTGTTTCTGCCACCTATCGTAATCCATATTATAATGCCGATGACCCCTTTGTATGGCTTAATCTATTCTGGCTGATGGGTGGCGATATGCCCAAAACAGAATATCTTCCATTAGGTGGCGGGGGTGGTGGTTCAGAAAAAATCGATACTGAAATAGCAGAGAACAAAGAAAAAATTGATGCTAAAAAATACATGGACTGTTTTGATAACATCGCAGATGTTGGAGCAACTTGCACCATTACCATTTCTACAGATATTCCCATAGATAGTAAGCCTGATCAATTCTTTGATGCATCAGCAGGAGCAGTAGGGCATACATTTATTGAACTATGGAAAATGGCACCAAATGGACAAATAGTATCACAAAACATTGGCTTTTATCCAACCGGTACATTAAAAGCTGCGACTGGTATGAATGTTGAATCAAAGATTGTAGATAATGCTTTTCATGAATACAACGCTCGTTATACAATTTCAGTATCACCAGCGCAATTGAGAGCTGCCACCAACCAAGTTCGTACCTTAGAGCAAAACGCATATAATTTATCAAGTTTTAACTGTACCGATTTTGCATTAACCGTATTCAATGCAGCGGGGGCTAACCTTACAATTCCTAAATACCAGATACCCGCTTATGGGTCTACATCAGGAAGCAACACGCCGCAAGGGCTATACAATAAACTAATGGAAATGGGGGCTGCAGGTAATACTGGTGTACAGACCAATGGAGCAAAGGGATATGCTGGAACGAGTCATGGACCCTGTAATTAATCATTTAGTCTTTATTACTTATGAGAAAAGATAAACTACTTAACATGTTCACTCACCCTCTTTTTCAACTATTCAGTTTTTCGGCACTCATTTTCCCAGGGCAGATATTTGATTTACCTTATCTCCTTGTACTAAGATGGACAATTGGCGATCCTGCGTTTTTTACCATATCAGGTATTCTGGGATTATTGCTAACATTTCTTTCTATTCTTACTTATAGAAAAATACTGCAATTGATTGCCTTGCTCATCATGTGGCTTTCATTAATTGCATTTGTATGGCAACTTACCCCGACCATAAAATTAGCTATTTTAGAAAACCCTGTCTCACTACTAACCTGCTTTCAATTTTTACTGATCTCACTTTTAATTGTGTATAGAAAATACTATGGAAGAACTGCTTAAATTACTCGAAACCTTTCACCCTGTTGACCCACAA
Organism: Sediminibacterium sp.; assembly: GCF_051861365.1. Classification (NCBI taxonomy): domain Bacteria; kingdom Pseudomonadati; phylum Bacteroidota; class Chitinophagia; order Chitinophagales; family Chitinophagaceae; genus Sediminibacterium; species Sediminibacterium sp. The sequence goes on from NZ_JBHYCW010000042.1 coordinate 8,898, forward strand.
TTACAATTATTCTTACTACATAACTTACCTAAAGAAACCCATCGAGCAAATAAAGTGATACTGGATGAAGGTCAGGTCTGTGAATGGATTGCCTTTGTTGAGAAGGGTCTCTTGAAAATTTATTATGAAAATGAAGATGGGTCCGAGCGAATCGTTTGGTTTCATAAAGAAGGAGATATTATTGGCTCGATGAAAAGTTATTTCAGTAGTCAGCCTTCTCGTCTAATGATTCGCACCATGGAAGAAAGCCACTTACGAAAAATGAAAAAAGTGGAACTCGAAAATTTGATGCAAAAATTTCCAGGTTTCTACATCAATGCCCTTCGTGTCACTGAACAATATTATGCCCGAAGTGAAGATCATGTGATCTTGTTATCAATGCCACCAAAAGATCGTTTTCTAAAGCTTCAATTGGATTACCCTTGGATATTGAATGACAAAAGAATCAAAGATTATATGCTGGCTGATTATCTATCTATCAGTAAAGCTACACTAAGCCGTTTCAGGCATGGCAAATTTTAATCTAGTATTTTGCAAATAAATTGATGCAGAAAATCCTTGAAAGTTAATGCACTAATTAAAAAATAATTCAGGAACATTAAAAATAGGTACTTACTCCAAATTGAAATCCTGCTAACTTAACTGGTGGATTACCTAAGATATCTTTCTGCCAATTGTAACGATAATTTAATCGAATCACTGTTTGTGCTGTGGGTCGCCAACTGATGGCTGGAACAATGGAAAACAACTCATCACCAATATTATCACCAGAAGATTTAAATCTTCCCTTATTCCAGTCCACATATTCAAAGCGTAATGCCGCATTGATAACTGATTTTTCAAAACCAAATACAGGATTTCGAAAAATAGGTTGTACAAAATCAATAAAGCCACCTTGTTGTTTACCGCCGAATTGCTCGGTATAGGTTTCTGGCACATCTACATTTACCCATGCCCATTCTGCATTAATATAAGTGTTGATTTTAGGAAGGGTAGTATTAAAGTCTATCGCAAATACATTGACGCTTCTTTTTTTATCCAAGACTAATCCATCATCTTGATATTTATTATAGATGCCTCCCATATAGGATAATCCTAATTCACCTATCCTCCTGTTTCTTACCGCAACTTTACCAGTGAACAATGGGCTACCATTAGCGCTTTCTTCAAATCGGTTTTTGTTTTCTTTACTAGCTGGCAGGAATGTTTTGCTCTCCGCATTATCAATAATTTTATCATCAAACCCATTGGTGAGGTATGCTTCATAAGCATACACCCAATCCTTGGTATATTTTTTTCCAAACAAACCAAAACCGATATTGCTCCAGGTAGCTGGGAGCATTTGAGTGGCTGACACTGGGCGGTCAATAAATTCCCATTTAGGTCCATCATGATTTTGATTAAATGCACCGATCGGGTTCATGACAATGCCGCCCCTCAAATTAAAGAGAGGCGCAAATTCAAAATCAACAGATCCAAATTCAATATTGATTTCTTTGGTACCATCTTCAAATTCTATTTCACTTAAAAATTTTATCCTTTTGGAAATAGAGGAGGAAACAAATAAAGTCAGTCTTCTCATTTGAAACTGGTGACCCTCTGAAATCCCATCTTTCTGGAAGTATTGATAATTGGCTTCCGCATAACCACCCAATGCGACAGGAAATTTACCGGACTGAAGAAAAGGTCGGTTATACACGGCATCCATGTTTAATAGCATACCCGATGTGTCTTTTGCCATGCTGCGAAGTAACACAGGGTCTATCTGTGCAATAGCAGTTGAGGAAAAGAAAACAACTGTCAGTAAGAAAATAAATAGTCTCATATTTTTCTCAAGTCAATGAATAGTTCGTTGTTATTGATCGTTACAGGGAAAGTTCGCAGGTTGCTGTCGGCAGGTCCGTTGGTTACTTTACCGCGATTATCGTACTCACTACCATGTGCCGGACACTGTAGGTACTCACCTGCTACATTAAGTTCGGCTCCCTGATGCGCACATTGCATCCAGATAGCTGAATAGTCTTGATCGCTAAACCGGTACACACAAATCGGGAACACCAACGCCTCATTACGTACGACGATGTATAAGCGATGTTGATCACTTTCCTTAATGAGAAACTCTTGTTTATCTATTACGATGCCGTCTTTGAGTAACTTACCAGTTGAAAATTTGGTAGTTGCGCAAGCACTCAAAACTGTTGCCACAGATGATGCGCCAAGGCAAGCTGTACAGGATCTAAGTATAAAGTCTTTTCTGTTCATCTGTTCATCTGTTCAAAATACTACAGTGATGCTAAAAATTTCAATAGGTTGTTTTTCTCTTGTGTTGAAAGTTGTATGAACTTATTTCTACTCTGCTGTGCTTCGCCTCCATGCAGGACTATGGCTTCTTCAATACTCTTTGCCCTACCATCATGCAGTAGAAAATACTTCCCTCCTTGCGAATTCGGAGACAAACCCAATCCCCAAAGCGGTGGAGTTCTCCATTCAGCCGTTGTTGCACTACCCTCAGTATAACCATCATCTAATCCCGGTCCCATGTCATGTAACAACAGATCTGTATAAGGATGAAATGTTTTGTTTGATAATGGAGCGATAGTAGAAAAATCTGTCTTCAGTGTCTGCTTATGACAGCTTTCACAACCCGTTTGTATAAATAGGCTTTCCCCTTTAATTACTTCAGCATCATTTTGATGTCTTTGAATAGGTGCTTTCAAAGTTTGTAGGTAGAAGACAACATTATGTACCCTTACATCAGCAACCTCGGGTTCAATATCCAATCCGGTATAAACGTCTTTTGGTTGAAAGGTAGAAGTGATACCAATATCTTGATTGTAAGCATTTACTGTTTGTTGCAGCAAATTATACGCCGCCGCCTTTTTACCAAAACGATGAATGTACTTGCCGTTTCTTGCAATGGCATTTGTAAAGGGAGTTATAAATGGAGGCAGGTATTCATAGTTGGGGACACCACTGATCCCATCACCATTTGCATCATTAGGATCAGCCATTGCCAATATATCGGCATCGGTAACCAGTTCTAAAAACCCTAATCCTGTATTAGCGGGGGGCATAAAATTTGAAAATGTGGCTCCACCAGGCATCTGCTCAGGCATATAGCCGGGTAATGCCCTGTTTTGTAATTGCGGTCCGCCCAGGTGCAAAAATTTGTTACCTGTACTGTCCACCTGACCAAACCTTGTAAGCGTGGTAAAGGGATGTCCCTTGCCATCACCTGCATGACAACTTCCACAGCTGGTGGCAACAAAGACAGGTCCTAAACCGTTTGCCGAAGTGAATACTTCATCATTAAAAGCTACATCACCTGCCAAAAATCTTCTTTGCTCTTCGTAGCTAAGTCCTTCTACAGGACCGTCCAATAACGCATCCTCTGGAGGAGTTTTTGGTAATATTTTCTGACAGGCAATGATGGCGGTAATCCACAGAATAATTATGGATAAGAGGATTGTTTTCTTCATTGTAAATATAGATACGTTAAGTTAAAATTAGATTATTTTAATTAATAAATTAGGTTGATCTAATTTATTTTTTATACAGGTTTACGTATCTTCATCAAAACAATAGAATCGGTGCATTCATTTACAGAAGAAAACTATCTCAAAGCTATTTATAAGTTGCAGGAAGCCAATGGTTTAGTAGTTGCCACTTCAGCACTTGCGCAAGTGCTGGAAGTGCATGCCCCATCTGTAACGGATATGCTGAAAAGGATGGCAGGAAAGAAACTCGTCACTTATCAAAAGTCGAAAGGAGTTAAACTAACAGAAAAAGGAAGACAGGTGGCTGTTAATATCATTCGCAACCACAGGCTTTGGGAAGTTTTTCTGGTCGATAAATTGGGGTATAAATGGGATGAAGTACATGACCTCGCAGAACAACTAGAACATATACACAGTGAAGATCTGACCAATAAACTGGATAGTTTCTTAGGATTTCCCAAAGCAGACCCGCACGGCGATCCAATACCGGATGCAAATGGTATTCTTCCGAAATCAAAAGCTGTTTTGCTATCTACCCTTAAAATGGGAGAGCGAGGTACTTTCACCGGAGTGACAGATCATACGCCTGCATTTTTAAATTACCTGGATAAGTCAGGCATTTCTTTAGGCAACAGTATAAAGGTGAAAGCCATTGAGCAGTTTGACCAGACTTACACAATACAACTAAAGGATAAAAAAGATATAGTAATAAGTTACAAAGTAGCAAATAGCTTATTAGTAAATAAATCAGAAGCGGCTTAGTCCAAAAAAAATGTCCATTTCTTTGATGGTATATACTTCCCCCCTATCACCCGAAATTATATGCAAAAATAATCATTGATGAGTCGCTTTTACTTTTAAAAACCTATTTACTTACAACAAGATTTATTCATTTGTATAGGTGGACAAGCGACAGTGCCATAACTACAAAATACACAACAATCTCCCTGCTGCGGCTTTAATACAGTTTGGCAGTTTGTACATTGATAAAAATATTGACAAGCATCCGTCGGCATTGTCTCCTCTTGCTGAAAACCACAATTTGGGCAAGTGATAGTGGATTGCAGTGTTAATGTATTTTCCATACTTTCTTAGTTTTTATCGAAGCAAGATTTACCACTATCGGGTAAAATCATAACCTTTTACTTTATACCCTGTTCTATTAATGGCTGCTTCTATTGTTTTCTCATCAATTTTTGAGTTGTCAAAACTGACTAAGCTGCTTTTGGTGGCATAGGAAGTTTGATACGTTAATACTCCATTTACTGTAGACAGCGCTCTGTTTACATGCTCCTCACATGCTTCGCAAGTCATGCCTTGTATAGTGAACTTTATTTGTTGTTGTTGATCAACCACTGCAGGAGCTACTGCCTGTACTTTTTGTTTTGGATAAAACATTTTTGCATACAGCGGAAAAGTCATCATCAAAATAGCAAATACAGTTACGATGGCTAAAAATGTTGTAGACTGGAGGAATGAAGGTTTCTTAGTTGTTTCGCAGTTGCAATCTATAACGCTTATCTTAGCTGGTTTTAATTTAAGATACCATGCAAATGCTAATACAGCAATTGATAACCCTACTAAATACGGTCTGGCCGGTTCTATCCATGAAAAATTAGCGACAATACTGCTGCTACCGGCAAGTAATGCAATAACAGGGGTTATACAACAAAGCGAAGCTGCAATAGCAGCAAGAACACCTGCGCCGGTAAATGTGCCTGCTGATTTTGTACTTATCATACCGTCTCCAGTTTTAGAGTTTGTACATTAATATACTTAAAGAAAGGCTTTAAAATCTTTAGGTTTTCTTGTGTAAGGGTATAATAAATTGTTTGCCCTTCCTTCCGGGTTTCAACAATATTTCCATCCTTCAGTTTTCGCAGATGTTGTGATACTGCTGGAATACTCATCCCCAAAATATCAGCAAGGTCACAAGGACATAATTCTTTCTCTTCTTCCAATAAATAAATAATCTTAAGCCTTACTGCGTTACCTGCCAAGGCTAATATGTTAGACAAGCTTGTAAAAGATTTTTGTGCAGTTCGCAGCTTGTTTTTACAATTCTTTATTTGTTCATGGTCGGCAAAGAGCCTGACACAAGTATTGTTACCCATTCGTCAAAGGTAGGATAAATAATTATTTAAGCAAATACGTAAATAATGAAATACATCCTATAACATTTCTTTTAAACCTTCATCCTTTGAATTCTAACCGCATTTAATATGGCTAATAAAGCAACCCCAACGTCCGCAATGACTGCTTCCCATAAAGTAGCTACGCCACCTGCGCCTAAAATCAATACAAATGCTTTTACCGTCATCGCGATAATGATATTTTGCCAAACAATGCTTCGGGTTATCTTTCCAATTTTAATGGCCGAAACTATCTTTTGTGGCTGATCGTTTTGAATAACCACATCTGCTGTTTCAATGGTGGCATCGCTCCCTAAACCGCCCATTGCTATTCCGGCATCCGCTAATGCAACCACGGGTGCATCATTAACGCCATCACCAACAAAAGCGATATGTAGTCCTTCATCTTTTAATTTCTGTACTTTCTCAACCTTGTCTTCTGGCAGTAAATCACCATAGGCCTTATCTATGCCAATCTTCCTTGCGACTTCATCTACTACAGATTGTTTATCACCTGAGAGCATTACCGTTCGAATATTAAGACTGTGCATGTCTTTGACCGCCTGCACAGCATCGTCTTTTATTTCATCAGCAATAGTTATAAAACCTGCATATTGATTGTTTATGGCTACAACTACAATTGTGTCAACAATGCCTTCTATTTCCGTTGGGTAGGATATATTGTATTTCTTCAGCAGTTTTGCATTACCTGCAAGCAAGTCCTTTCCATCCACCTTTCCTTTTAAGCCATGACCTGCTATTTCTTCTACTGCATCTGCATTGATACCATTAACAGTTTCACCGGCATATTCCGTTACGGCTTTGGCTATAGGATGAGTTGAATTCTTTTCCAACGCAGCCGTAAGTTTTACCAGTTCTTTTTCATCCATGTTGACCGAAACGATTTCTTGTACTTTAAATACACCTTTTGTCAATGTTCCGGTTTTATCCATCACCACTACATTAACCTTAGTCATTACGTCAAGAAAATTCCCCCCTTTAAATAAAATACCGTTTCGGGAAGCAAGACCTATGCCACCAAAGTATCCCAATGGAATGGATACCACCAAAGCACATGGGCAACTGATCACCAGGAACACCAGAGCTCGATAAAACCATGTTTGAAAATTATAATCCTCCACAAAAAAGTAAGGGATAAAACAAACAGCAACAGCAAGAAAGAAAACGATTGGTGTGTAGATTTTGGCAAATCTGGAAATAAATAGTTGCGTTTGTGATTTTCTTGCAGTGGCATCCTGTACCATTTCTAAAATCTTACTTAGTTTACTGTCTTTAAACAAGGCTTTCACTTTGATTTCTGCTACTGTATTCAGGTTAATCATTCCCGCCAGAATGGTTTGACCTTTATATTTGGCATCTGGTTTACTTTCCCCGGTTAAAGCTGCTGTATTAAATGATGCATTTTCTGAAATCAATTCTCCATCCAATGCTACTTTTTCACCTGGTTTTACCACGATGGTCTCGTCTAACTCAATAACAGAAGGGTTAGCGATAAGCTGTATACCATTTCTTAACACCGTTACTTCATCAGGTCTTACGTCTAGCAGTGCTTTGATACTTCGTTTTGCATTATTCACAGCTGCATCCTGAAACCATTCTCCTATCTGGTAAAAAACCATTACTGCTACACCTTCTTCATATTCTCCAATAACAAATGCCCCGATAGTAGCAACACTCATCAACACAAATTCATTGAAAATATCTCCCCGTTTTGATTTCCTTAGGGCAAGGTTCAATACTTTATGACCTGCCAATAAATAAGCGACCAGGTTTATAGCTAGTGAAGGAATTTTAGGGAACTCAATTTTGAAACCATATTCCAGTACAAGCAGAACGATTAATATGGCCAATGCCATTAATAGATCCCAATGGTTCTTCCAACCCGATTCGTTTTCATCCTTAGCTGTTCCATGACCATCTGCAGTAATTTTTGTTTCATCATGTTTATGTGTCATAATATCATATTTAATGTAAAAAAAATGTAATAATCCCTACTATAATTAAAACTATACCTGTAATTCTCTTTTCATTATGCTCAATAAATTGTGAATTCATCATTTGAACGCCTTTAAATGCAAATATCACGAGTGTGATAATTCCGGTAATGCTGATTACTGCATATACAAGGGCTATCAATAAAATACCATTCAACCCATAGGCACCAGCTGTCAGGAAAAGACTTTCCACTTCCAGGCAGGGGGATAAAAACATGGTGGCCGCTAAAATTAATACCCACTTAGTTTTTGACTTTTTATAGTACTGTACATCTTTATTGGCAGTATGATGATGAGGCAGGTTAACTGTAAAATATATTAATCCGAATATGATCAATAATACTGGGGCAATTACATGTACATACCCTTCATATTGATGTGCCAGCTTTGAACCTACCATTCCGAGAGCAATCCCAAGAATAACAGTACCCATCACATGGGCAGAGGCAGTGATAGATGCAACCAGTATCAATTCATATTTTTCCCATTTCTCAGACCTTGCAATAGCCACTAATGGCAACCAGTGGTTGGGGATAAGGGCATGAATAATCCCTAATAATATGGTACCCGTTATTATACTATACATGTTACAATACTATTACTATACAATTTTATCTTAATCAATTAATCTTTATTTTCTTTTTCATTGTGCTTGTTTATCATTTTCTTTTTCCATTTTACATACCAATGCTGGTGATGCAACGAAAGCAGGAAGTACAAAGCAATTGCTCCAACAATAGCAATAATAAACATACTGAGACCTACTGCCACACCAACTGCTGCAGTACACCAAACCGTGGCTGCTGTTGTGAGGCCATGTGATGTTTCTGCACTGCTGTTGCGATAAATAATACCAGCCCCAAGAAAACCCACACCGGTGACAATATTGGCTATTACTCTTGAAGCCGCAGCAACATCGCTAACAAGATGAGCTGCAACAGCTGTAAATAAAGTAGCACCGATACACACCGCAGCATATGTTCTTATGCCGGCATCACGACCATGCTTTTCTCTGTCAAAGCCAATGAAAGCTCCAAGTAGAAATGAGGCTATTAGTTTTACAACAATTATTAATTCAAGTTTGACATCCATTTTTCAGTATTTACATAACATAATAGTTATTCGGATTTTCTTCAGCCGGAACATTTTTATCACCACTCATCTGTTTTAAATGAATTTCTATGGTTGTAGAAAGACTTGTCATTGGTGTAGCCATCGGTGTGTTTTCAAAAATGTTTGTATGGGTACGGAAGCCCTGCCAATCAAGGTTTCCCAGTTTTAAAAGGGGCAAACAAAGCAGGGTTCCTACCCATAGTATTTTTATTCTTCTTCCTCTACATTGTTCATCTTCGACAATAAATCATAAGCTCCGTTAATCACCACTCTAATTTTCCTGTTAAATCCTTCTGGCAAAATCACTTCGGTATAACCATTTTCCGAAACACCTGTTACCACTTCAATTCTCTTAAAAGGAATATGCTTTTCAGTAGCTGCTTCTTTTTTCACATCGGTGGCTTTTTTTTCGTTATTCCCTTCATCTGCCGCTATAAAAATGTAAGATTTACCTGCTGATTGAACGATCGCTTTATCAGGCAGCGCAGTAGTAGTAGCAATACCTGTTTCTACAATTCCTTTTAAATACATCCCTGGCAACAGGTCATTGTCCTCCTGTAACAGATGCCCATGAACCCTAACCGTTCTTTCAGCACTGATTTCACGCCCAATCAAATGCACTTCTGCAAATCGTTCCTTTGTTTCATTATTCAATAAAAAACGGATTTTCTGACCAATCTTTAATTTCGGAACATCCTTTTCAAAAATGATAAGTTCTGCATGAAGGTGACGGGTATCTACAATTTCAAATAGTTCCTGGTTAGCGTTTACAAACTTCCCGATATTCACCAATACCTTAGTAACATAGCCTGATATTGGAGCATAAATATTTGCCCTGCCAGAAATGTTTTCCGGGTTAATTTTCTCGGGATTGATATTAATAAGTCCCAGTTTTGATTTTAATCCCTGCACTCTTGCCGCTATACTGTTATATTCGCTGCTGGCTTTTTGCAATGTTTTTTTTGCATTTACATTTTCTTTTGCCAGTTCCTGTTGACGTTCCAATTCTTCTTTCAGGTAAATCAACTGACTCTTATAATCCAGATAATCCTGCTGAAGCTGGATAAATTCGGGGTTTTCAAGTACGGCTATTACTTCACCTTTTACAACAGGCTTTCCCTGCAGCAAATCAGTATTTTTTAAGGTGCCACCATAGGGAGAAGATACTGTTAACAGCTGTTGCGGAGGAACATCTAGTGCCCCTGTTGCCCTGATAACGCTGCTAAGTTTTTTTTCTTCTATAGCACCGTACTGAATATTGACCGTTTTAAACTGGTCTTCCGACAAGTCCACCATATCTGCTTCTTCCGTTTTCGTTGCTTCAACCGGGATTGCTTCTGCATTTCCTTTAGGAGAGCAGGATGAAAACCATATGGTAGCCGCAGTCAGTATAACAAGTGAATTCAAAAATTGCTGTTTCATATTAATTTTATTTTAGTCCGTTCTACTTAATTGATGCCGCCGATAAATTCGATGGCAATGACGGTTTGATTATATTGATTTAAAAGTTTGGTGTATCCCTGTTTTACAACAACGGCATTATTGAGTGATTGTGTCAATTCATAATAACCGATTTCGCCGGTAGTAAAAGCCCTTTGTGCCTGTGTAATGATGAGATTGGTCTGTGGCAAAGCGGTATTTCGGTAATAGTTGATTTGAACTTTTTGTTTTTGCAATTCGCCAAACAGTCTTGCTAATTCACCTTGCAGGGTGAATTGATAATTGGTCAGTTCTGCTTCACGACGCTCCCGGTTTACTTCTGCCGCTTTTATTTTTTCTTTTTGTGCCCTGGCAAATATGGGAATGCTGACACCCAAATTAACACCTTGGAAACGACTGCCAACGCCATAATATTTATCAACTCCATTCACAGTTTGATACCCTACTAAAGATTGATTGAAATAGCCTACCGAGAAATCTGGTTTTAATCTTGACTGCTCAACAGCTTTCTCTTTGTTTGCAATATCAATCTGCTGTTTAATAAAGGCAAGTGTCGGGTTACCAGCAATAGCAGCGGTATCAAAATTTACCTGTATCTGCTTTTCAACAAGTAAAGTGTCGGCAGTTGACGTAACAGAAGAATCTGCGGTAAACACTTTCAGGCGGTTTAATTCAATGCGGTAATCCTCTTCTGCACTTCGCAATTGAGCCCTTATCTCATTCACCTTGCTTTCAGCATTGTAATTTTCTAATGCATTTGTTTCACCCGTTTTATATCGCAATGCAGAAGCTTTCAATATGTTTTCATAAATGGATAGCAGTTCCTTCAATAACCTTATTTCCTCCATCCAAAAACTTAACTGGTAGTACGATATTTTTGTATTCGCAGCAAGTTCAGTTTGATAAACCTTCAATTGCAGTTCACTGCTTTTAATATTTGACTCAGATAGCTTTATGAGACTTTTAAAGTACCCTGGATTCTGTATACCCTGGGTAATGCTGAAATTATTATCATATGCTATACGACTGTTATACTGCCCAAATGTGAGTCCTACATTTGTTTTGCCATAATCTTTCACAGTCTTCTTCAACTGCTGCTGGTAACTTATATCCAGCGCTCCCACTTTAACCAAGGGGTTATTCTTCATAGCTGACGCAACAGCATCATTAAGATTGATAACTATCTTTCGCTGTTGCGCATTTGCAGTAAAGGATGAGGCTAAAAACAGGATGAGTAATGAAACCAACCCTTTCGTCACATCAGGCTTCATCGTTTTGGGTTTTATCTTCTCAAACCATGTATATAATACAGGCAAAACAACCAGTGTTAGAAATGTGGCCGTAATCAACCCACCAATTACAACCGTCGCCAAGGGCTTTTGTACTTCTGCTCCGGAACCTGTTGACAATGCCATTGGCAAAAAGCCCAAAGAAGCAACCGTTGCAGTCATTAATACAGGTCGCAACCTTACAGAAGTTCCTTTTAAGATGATTGCATTTATATCTGTCATACCTTCCTTTTTTAATCGATTAAATTCGCTGATCAATACAATACCATTTAATACTGCCACACCAAACAAGGCTATAAAACCAACGCCAGCCGAAATACTAAATGGCATTCCCCTTAACCATAAGGCAAATACACCACCGATAGCACTCATCGGTATAGCTGTAAATATGAGCAGGGAATATTTAATTGACCCAAAGGTGAAATAGAGCAATAAGAGTATCAGCGCTAATGCTACTGGTACAGCCACTGATAATCGCTTATTGGCCTCTTCAAGATTTTTAAACTGTCCGCCATAAGTAATAAAATATCCGGGGGGCATTTTTACCTGTTTATCAATTTTTTCCTGGATTTCTTTTACAACCGATGAGATGTCCCGGCCTCTTGTATTAAAGCCAACAATGATTCTTCGCTTAGCATCTTCACGTTGTATCTGGTTAGGACCTAACTCCATATTGACATCGGCTACCTGCTCCAACGGAACCTGGTTGCCATCCGGTGCGGCTATAAATAATCCTTTAACATCATCAATACTCTGGCGTCCTGTTTTTTCTAACCTTACCACCATATCAAACCGTTTTTCGCCTTCATAAACAATACCTGCGGCTTCACCTGCAAAAGCAGCGCTGATGGTACGGTTTATATCTTCTACATTTAAACCAAATTGCGCAATCTTATCCCGGTTTAGTTTAACCATAATTTGCGGCAGACCAGTCACCTGTTCTACATATAAATCTTCTGCACCTTTTACCGTGGGTACAATCACACCAATTTTTTTTGCCAGATCTGCCAGTACATCTAGGTCTTCTCCAAATATTTTAATCCCCACATCCTGCCGAACACCTGAAATCAGTTCGTTAAACCGAAGTTGTATAGGCTGTGATAACCCATAGGAAACACCGGGAATTTTCTCCAGCTCCTTTTGCATCAATTCTGCCAGTTCTTCCCGGTTATGTGCACTGGTCCATTCCTTTTTATCTTTTAAAAGAATGGTAATATCACATGCTTCTATAGGCATAGGATCGGTTGGTATCTCAGAAGCGCCAATCTTTCCGATCACTTCTTTAACTTCAGGAAATTTTTTCAACAGTAAATCGGAGGCCTGTGTTATTTTTTCGATTGTTTGGCTTAACGAACTACCAGTAAGTAACCTTGTTTCTACGGCAAAATCTCCTTCTTCCAACGTGGGAATAAATTCACCACCTAATGTTTTAAAAATGACAAGGCTGATGACAAATACTCCCACAGCAATGCTCACCACTAATAATTTCATCTTTAATGCACCACGTATTAATGGCGTATAAAGTCGTTGGAAAAACTTCATCATTTTATCTGAAATATTTTCCTTGTGGCTGACTTTCTTACTTAATACAAGGGCACTCATCATGGGTACATAAGTAAGTGAAAGCAGGAATGCACCCAGTATGGCGAACGAAACTGTTTGTGCCATTGGGCCGAACATTTTTCCTTCGATACCAACCAGCGCAAGAATAGGCAGGTAGACAATCAGGATAATGATTTGTCCGAATGCAGCCGAGTTCATCATTTTACCTGCTGATTTATATACTTCATCATTCAATTGGTCTTGTGTCATT
>NZ_JBHYCW010000043.1:0-19166 GCF_051861365.1 Sediminibacterium sp.
TTATTGAAATTGGTGATGTTTATTCTGGCTTTTACACTGAACAAACTCACGCCTTAACTAGCAACTTGAATTAATTAGTAACTATGCCCAGTCGCCCGATATCCTGATAACCCGATGACCCAGTATCTAGCACCTAATACCTTGTACCTCCCAAGCACCCCATTTATGATTTCCGATACTTTCTGATTCCTCATTCCTCCGTTCCTCATTTCTCTGTTCCTTAAGGCGTATTTTTGCGGTTCAAATTTGGAATAATGGCAAAGATTGGGATCAATATTGCAACGGGTAGTTTACAACAGGCTGAAATGATTGTTGGGATCGATTTGGGAACCACCAATAGTTTGGTGGCCATTATCCATCCGGAAAGTAAAGTGCCGGTAGCTCTTAAGGAGTTTAATACCAGCAGTCTGGTCCCAAGTGTTGTTCACTTTGATGCTTTTGGTAATCCTGAAGTAGGAGAAGGGGCCAAGCAGTACCTCGAAACCGATCCCGCCAATACCATTTTTAGTGCAAAAAGATTGATGGGAAAAAGCTATCGTGACGTAAAAGAGCATGCCGATCTGTTTACCTACAAAGTAATTGATGATGATACCGAGAGTTTAGTTAAAGTTCAGGTAGGCGATAAATTTTATTCTCCCATTGATCTTTCTTCTTTCATTCTCAAGGAGTTAAAGCAGCGTGCTGAACATATATTAAAGACTCCTGTCACCAAGGCGGTGATAACTGTTCCTGCTTATTTCAATGATGCGCAAAGACAAGCCACCCGTGATGCGGGTAAGCTGGCCGGATTGGATGTATTGCGAATTATCAATGAACCCACGGCGGCCAGTTTGGCCTATGGCTTGGGCGTAAATAAAACTGAAGAGAAAACCATTGCTGTTTACGACCTGGGAGGCGGCACTTTTGATATTTCCATTTTGAAAATCTCCAATGGTATTTTTGAAGTGCTGAGTACACATGGAGATACCTACTTGGGAGGTGATGATCTGGATAGGGCGATTGTTCAACATTGGATTAAAAAAGTAGGTATAGATTATAATGAATTGAAATTCAATAAAATATTATCTCAATCATTTCGATTAAAGGCTGAAGAAGCGAAGAAGTGGTTAAGTGATCATGATCGCTTTGATGCTGAGTTGAATGGAGATTTATTGAGTATTACCAGAGACGAGTTTAATAGCTTGATTCAACCCTTGATCGATCGAACCATGGACTGTTGTAAAAAAGCCATGGCGGATGCCGGACTTACAAGCAAGGATATTGATACGATTGTAATGGTAGGTGGAAGTACCCGTGTACCTGCAGTAAAAGATGCGGTAAGCTCGTTCTTCGGCAAGCCGGTAAATGATGAAGTGAATCCGGATGAAGTGGTAGCACTGGGTGCAGCAGTTCAGGCGGATATTTTGGCGGGAAACAATACTGATTTCTTGCTGTTGGATATTACCCCTTTGAGCTTGGGTATTGAAACCATGGGTGGTTTGATGGATGTATTGATTCCTAGAAATTCTAAAATCCCGACAAGGGTGGGCAGGCAGTATACCACCCAAAAGGATGGACAGAGCGGTATGCGTATTTCCGTATTCCAGGGTGAGCGTGATCTGGTAAAAGACAACCGTAAACTGGCAGAATTTAATCTAACCGGTATTCCCGGAATGCCCGCCGGTTTACCCAAGGTAGATGTTCAATTTTTAATTGATGCAGATGGCATATTAATAGTGAAAGCCAAAGAGTTACGAAGTAGAGTAGAGCAAAGTATTGAAGTAAAACCTCAATATGGATTAACAGACCAGGAAGTAGAGCAAATGTTATTGGATAGCCTTACACATGCTAAGGACGATATGGTAACAAGAGCCTTGGTAGAAGCAAGAACGGAAGGAGAACAGATACTGGGCGTAACGGAGAAGTTCATCGCTAAAAACCCGGATCTAATGACCAAGGAAGAAATGCTGACTACCGCTAATGCCATGCAAGCCCTACAATTGGCATTGACAATGGAGGATAAAAACTTGATACAGAATAAGATAGAAGAGTTAAATGAAATAACCAGGCCTTTTGCAGAGAGGGCAATGGACCAGGCCGTAGGGGCTGCGTTGAAGGGAAAGACGCTGTAATGAACTAAAAAATCAAAAATCAAAAGTAAAAAGTCAAAATTGTGATTGTAGCCTGCCTTTTTAATTTTGACTTTTGATTTTTGACTTTTTAGCCATTACTTTCTCATCTGCCTCATTCTCTCAATATACTTTCCCAAAATATCAAACTCAATATTCACCACAGTATCCTCTTTTACTTCTTGTATGCTGGTATGTTCAAAAGTATAGGGGATGATAGCTACCTTGAAGCTGTTATGGGTAATGTCAAAACAGGTTAAACTGGTTCCATTCACAGAAATAGATCCTTTCTCGATAATCAGGTGGGCGTAAGATTCAGGTATCTGGAAGCGGAATTCCCAGCTACCCGAAAGCTCTTTTCGCTCTATACAAGTAGCAGTACAGTCTACATGTCCCTGAACAATATGTCCATCCAAACGCCCATTCATCAACATACATCTTTCCAGATTTACCACAGTATCAGATTGCCAATGGGACAGATTGGTCTTTTTGAGGGTTTCCTCAATCGCTGTTACCCTGTGTTGTCCGCTGGCCAATTGATCAACGGTAAGACATACCCCTTCATGACTTACACTTTGGTCGATTTTTAATTCACCTGAAATAGGGGATGCTATCCAAAAACTGATATTGGAGCCGTTTTTCTCGAGTGAAACAACTTTTCCAATAGATTCTATGATTCCTGTAAACATGGCTGCAAGGTAGATGGATCTTTGATTTTTTGATCTTTGATTTCTTGATTTCATCAAAAAGCTGAACCAAAAATCAAGAAATCAAGAAATCAGACATCAAAAATTTCAAAAGGATTTGCATATTTATTCTGATATCTCTATCTTTGCACTCCTAAAAAACACCCGAGGAGGTATAATCGTTATGCTTATTATTGATTCAAAAGATTGCGAAAACATCGACAAGGCACTCAAGAAGTACAAGAAAAAATTCGAAAAGAGTAAGGTATTGTTACAATTGAGAGAGCGTCAGGCATTCACTAAGCCGTCTGTTAGACGTCGTGGTGAGGTGTTGAAAGCTATCTATAAGCAGCAAATCGCTAGCGGCAAGATCGAGGGATAATCACCTTCTTTCATCCGAATATATTCAGTAGCCTGAGTTTTGTAACTTTAGGCTACTTTTTTTATGTCTCAACCTGTCTATCCAGCCATACAAACCTTTTTGGATCATCTGCGCTTTGAGAAGCGTTATTCCCAACATACCCTTATTTCTTATCAAACCGATCTGGAGCAATTTTTTGCTTACCTGTCTAGTCAATTTGATAGTCCTTCCGTTTCGGAGATCAGCCCCATGTATATTCGCAGCTGGTTGGCTGAAATGAAAGAAGAAGGGATGGAAAGCCGAAGTCTGAATCGAAAAATCTCCGCGTTAAAGTCTTTTTTCAAATACCAGTTAAAAAATGGCGTCATTGCCCAGTCGCCCATGACCACCATTGTATCTCCGAAGTTGAATAAGCGTTTACCTGTATTTGTTGAAGAAAAGGATATCAAGACCTTATTTGATCATGTTGAATTTTCAGATGATTGGAAGGGGAGAACCGAAAAATTGGTCATGCAGTTGTTTTATAGTACCGGTATGCGTTTGAGTGAGTTGATCGGGTTAAAAGAATCGCAGTTAGATGCTTCTTTATCTCAGATTAAAGTTTTGGGAAAAGGGAATAAAGAAAGGATCATTCCAGTTTCACAGGAACTGGTAAAAGCCTTGCAAGATTATATCAAAGACAAGCCTGTAGCCGGTACCAAGTTGTTTCAAACAGAAAAGGGGAAATCGCTGCAACCCAGACAAGTGTATGCCTTTGTAAAACAGCATTTGACAGCTGTTACCACCATACAGAAAAAAAGTCCACATATTCTCCGACACAGTTTTGCCACACACCTGATGAACAATGGAGCAGATTTGAATGCTGTAAAAGAATTATTAGGTCATAGCAGTCTGGCAGCCACGCAGGTATACACACACAATACGATTGAAAAGCTGAAAGAAGTGTTTAAAAAGGCGCACCCGAAGGCTTGAGGCGTGGTCCATGGTCCATGGGCTATAGCTTATGGTTCATGGCGAATAGTGAGTAGCATCTGACTCGTCCAATCCCCTTCCTTACACACTATCTACCATGGACTATGGACAATGGACCATCGACCATCGTCTATAGACTATACGCCATTAGCTATGAACCATTCGCTATCCCCCACAAATCACTTCCATCCTCATACCTAAAACCTTGAATTCCTGTCAACTGTCAACTATCAACTGTCAACTTTTATTTTCCTCAAAAAATCCTGATTTTTTTCTTCTTTTTATCGGTATAAAAGATTAACTTGTAGTTACTGAAAAGAAACACGGAAATCCGTTCAATAACCTCAGCAAATAAGTTCTTTTAAATAATTTTTTCACCGATTAAACGTGAGTTGCTATGAACGTTAACATTCAAACAGTGCACTTTGATGCAGATGACAAATTGGTAGAGTATGTTTCACGTAAACTCCAAAAGTTGAACACCTTTCATGATCGAATTCTGAAAGCTGATGTGTTTTTGAAACTGGACAATGTGGTGCATACGATCAAAGACAAAATCGTGGAGATAAGAGTGCATGTTCCGAGGCATGATTTTTTTGTGAAAGCCTCCTCAAAGTCATTCGAAGAGTCATTTGACTCAGCCATGGAATCCATTGTATCACAGATCAAACGAAAAAAAGAAAAATTAGCAGCCTAAAAACTTTATGAACCCTGGTTAAAAGCCGGGGTTTTTTTATGCTGCAAGCTGTAAGCTTCAAGCTGCATGGGGCACTCAAAATCTTGCAGCGTATGGCTTGCAGCTTGCAGCTTTCCCAACTTGTTAATAACTACCCGAAAAAATTCCAATCAAAATTTTGCTGAATAAAGTTTTCCATTACCTTTGCCATCCCAAAAAAGGGTAGTTCTTTGTTTTTTCTATACCAAAAAGCTGGTCAGAGAATTGGATTTTTTGCCGCTCGAAATGACCGCTTTTAAAATAAAAAACCAATTAACTCAGTTGGTAGAGCATCCCGATGTAAATCGGGAAGGTCGCGGACCTTTAAACAAACTATTGCTGAATGATTAGGTAAAACAAGCCGAAGTAGCTCAGCTGGTAGAGCAGCTGATTTGTAATCAGCAGGTCGCGGGTTCGAGTCCCATCTTCGGCTCATTTTCATTATGCTTTTGATTTCGGTCTTAAGCAAATGAAAAGGGCAGGTTCCAGAGCGGCCAAATGGGGCGGACTGTAAATCCGCTGTCTTTCGACTTCAGAGGTTCGAATCCTCTCCTGCCCACGGAATAAAGTAGTAATGATATCATTGCTGCAGCATTCAAAAGTTCTTGAAAGCATTTGAAAAAGACTTAAGCGGGAGTAGCTCATTTGGTAGAGCGATAGCCTTCCAAGCTATAGGTGGCCAGTTCGAGCCTGGTCTCCCGCTCTTTTAGTTCTTTAAAGAAACAACAGCTGACAAAAAAACAAGCCGTTGTTGTTCAGTGGTAGAGCATCCCGATGTAAATCGGGAAGGTCGTGAGTTCTTTAAAAAAGACAACAGCTGACAAAAAACAAGCCGTTGTAGCTCAGTGGTAGAGCACTTCCTTGGTAGGGAAGAGGTCGTGAGTCCGATTCTCACTAACGGCTCAAAGTGATGTATGAAAAGTGATTCGCCGAGGCGGATAAACAATAAATAAACAAGTGGCGAAAGCCTTAGATTTTTAAAACACAACTAAAAACCGATAAAAATGTCTAAAGAGACCTTTAAGAGGGAGAAACCTCACGTAAACGTTGGTACCATTGGTCACGTTGACCACGGTAAAACCACCCTGACTGCTGCTATTACGGACATCTTATCTAAGAAAGGTCTGGCACAGGCTAAGAAGTATGATGAGATCGATGGCGCTCCTGAAGAAAAAGAGCGTGGTATCACTATCAATACTGCTCACGTAGAATATCAAACTGCTAACCGTCACTATGCGCACGTTGACTGTCCAGGTCACGCTGACTATGTGAAGAATATGATTACCGGTGCTGCCCAGATGGATGGTGCAATCTTGGTAGTGGCTTCTACCGATGGTCCGATGCCACAAACGAAAGAACACATCCTGCTTGCTCGTCAGGTAGGTGTACCTCGTATCGTAGTATTCATGAACAAGGTTGACCTTGTTGATGACGTAGAATTATTGGAACTGGTTGAAATGGAGATCCGTGAACTGTTGTCTTCTTATGGATTCGACGGTGATAACACTCCAATCATCAAAGGTTCTGCAACTGGTGCTTTGGCTGGTGAAGAAAAATGGGTTAAATGCGTTGAAGAGCTGATGGAAGCTGTAGATACTTACATTCCATTGCCTCCACGTCCAGTAGATATGCCATTCCTGATGTCTGTAGAAGATGTATTTTCGATCACTGGTCGTGGTACAGTAGCAACAGGTCGTATCGAGCGTGGTATCATTAAAGTAGGCGAAGGTGTTGAAATCGTTGGTTTGATGGATGCTCCTCTTTCTTCTACTGTAACTGGTGTTGAAATGTTCAAAAAACTGTTGGATGAAGGACAAGCTGGTGATAACGCCGGTCTGTTGCTCCGCGGTATTGAAAAGAAAGATATCCGTCGTGGTATGGTAATCTGTAAGCCAGGTTCTATCACTCCACACACTGACTTCAAAGGTGAGGTTTACGTACTGAGCAAAGAAGAAGGCGGACGTCACACTCCATTCTTCAACAAGTACCGTCCTCAGTTCTATTTCCGTACTACTGACGTAACTGGTGAAGTTACTTTGCCAGAAGGAACTGAAATGGTAATGCCTGGTGATAATATCAACCTTACTGTTAAATTGATCCAGCCAATCGCGATGGAGAAAGGTCTGAAATTCGCTATCCGCGAAGGTGGACGTACAGTAGGTGCCGGTCAGGTTACTGAAATCATCAAATAAGCTTACCCCTTGTCCCCTAAAGGGGATGTCGGAAAAGTTTATTACCTTTATAACCGCAAAGTACTTAGTTCGCTAAGTACTTTGTAGTTAATAAAAAAGACCTTTCCCCTTTAGGGGTTGGGGTTCTACGGGCATAGTACAACGGTTAGTATAGAGGTCTCCAAAACCTTTGATCTGGGTTCGAATCCTAGTGCCCGTGCTGAAATTAGTTGATGGTTAATAGACCATAGACCATGGTCAGGAAACTCGGTTTTACCATGGACTATCGACCATGGACCATAAACATAAGAACATGAACAAAATCACCACATACTTCAAAGAAAGCTATCAGGAACTGATGGAGAAAGTGACTTGGCCTACTTGGTTACAACTCCAGCAGAGTACCGTTATTGTACTGGTAGCTACTGTGATCATCACCGCATTGGTTTGGGTGATGGATTTCTCCAGCAATCAGTTGCTGAAACTGGTTTATTCATTATTCAAGTAACAGAACATGGAAGCATCAGTAGTCGATAATATCACTGTTGAAACCACAGAAGCGCCACAGGATAATACCAAGTGGTACGTTTTGCGTGTGGTGAGTGGTAAAGAGCGTAAGGTAAAAGAGTATCTTGATAAAGATATCATTCGCAGCGGCTGGCAAGAAGTGATTAAGCAGATCTTCCTTCCAATGGAAAAAGTATACAAAGTGCAGAACGGTAAAAAAGTAATGCGCGAAAAAAACTATTTCCCCGGCTACGTAATGATGGAAGTATTAGATGGTAAACTGAATGATGACATGGTGCAGCATATCAGTAATATCAGCAACGTAATGCACTTCCTGACAGATGGTAAAGGTTCTAAAGGCAATATCATTTCTCTCCGTAAGAGTGAAGTCAACAAGATGCTTGGTAAGGTAGATGAAATGAATGATCAGGGTGTTACTATGAGTGAACCATTCATCATTGGCGAAACCATTAAGATCATTGAAGGTCCGTTCAACGACTTCAACGGCGTCATCGAAGAAGTGAATGATGAGAAGAAGAAGTTGAAAGTAACAGTAAAGATCTTTGGTCGCTCTACACCTGTAGAATTGAATTATATGCAGGTTGAAAAATTAAGCTAAGATTTTTCTTTGCAAAATATTTGAAGGCTATCCATTACGGATGGCCTTTTTCTTTGTGTCTACATGAGTGGTAGTTGTCTTTTTAGCAAGTTGAGTACCTTCGAAATATCCTGTTTAACCCTTAGAACCTATGCTTACTCGAAGAATTCATTATTATTCCGGTATAACGATCGCCTTGTTTGTATCACTTCATCTGGCCAATCATGCAGTTAGCTTGATGGGTATCGAAAAGCATATTGAAGTAATGACACAGTTGAGAAAAGTTTATCGAAATATTTTTGCAGAAATACTTTTGTTAAGCGCAGCCAGCGCACAAATTTTCTCCGGTATTCAACTCTGTCGATCAAGATTCAAAATCGCAAAAGGATTTTATGAAAAGCTGCAATTATGGTCAGGGTTGTACTTAGCGATATTTTTTGTGATCCATCTATCAGCGGTAATGGTCGGTAGATTCATTTTAAAACTCGATACCAATTTTTATTTTGGGGCAGCGGGACTGAATCAATTTCCATTCAATCTTTTTTTTATCCCTTATTATTCATTGGCTATTTTTTCCTTCTTTGCTCATATTGCATCTGTTCATTACAGGAAGATGAAAGAAAGAAATAGAGATGCAAGAAAACAGTCTAGGTTAATTATAATCGTTGGATTTGTAACAGTATCTATTTTGATGTATGGATTAACCAATGGATTTAATGGGGTCGCAATTCCTTCTAAATACGGGATACTGATTGGGAAATAATTTTCTAACTTGTTCCTTGTATCTTCATTCTTGAATCTTCATCTGTTATGTCAATGCCTATTTATCCTTGTATTTGGTTCAATAATAATGCGCAAGAAGCTGCTGCTTTTTATTGTTCACTATTTAATGATGCAAAATTATTGGAGTCAAATCCAATGGCTACCCGCTTTTCGGCAGGAGGAATTTCTTTTATGCTCTTAAACGGCGGACCCAAATATGCTCCTACACCTGCTGTTTCTTATTTCGTGTATTGTGAAGCGGAAACAGAGATCAATCGATTGTATGATGCATTGAAAGAGGGGGGTAAGATTTTGATGCCATTGGACAAATATGATTGGAGTCCACGTTATGCCTGGATCGAAGATCGTTTTGGTGTGAATTGGCAATTAGATGTAGAAGCCATTAATAGTCAACAAAAGATTGTACCAAATCTCTTATTCGTTAATCAAAAGAATGGCAAAGTACATGAAGTAAGAGAGAAGTATACTGCTATATTCAAACCATCTATGCTATTGATGGATATGCCATATCCTCCGGAAGCAGGTATGCCCAACGGTAGTTTGTTATTTGCACAATTCAAACTCAATGGTTTTATTATGAATGCCATGAGTAGTACGCTGCAACATGATTATGATTTTTCACCCGGTAATTCTTTCGTGGTGGAATGTGATACACAGGAAGAGATCGATGCCTTCTGGGAAGCGTTAGGAAAGAACGGTCGTTATGATATGTGTGGTTGGCTGGTAGATGAGTTTGGTGTTTCTTGGCAAATTGTTCCATCCATTCTTCCTCAACTGATGAGTGATCCTGACAAAGGGCCTCGTGTTGTACAAGCTTTTTTAAAAATGCAAAAGTTCGATATTCAGACTTTATTGGATGCTTGAGCTTCATCAAAGACATAAGAAGCTGGATACTCCGAAACGATCCAACTTCCTTCTTTGATCTCCTCTTCTAATTGCTGTGAATCCCATCCGGCATAACCAATGAACAAGCGAATATCTTTTTCTGTGAGTGTTTGATCTTGTAAGTGCATCAATACTTGTTGAAAGTTACCGGCATAATAGATTCCGTCCATGATATGCGTACCATCATCTATTAAATCCGGACGGCGATGTAAAAAGAAAAGATGTTCTTGATCTACCGGTCCGCCAATATAAATTGGGATAGGAGGGTAATGGGTAAACTCACTCAGCTCATTCAGATTTCGCTTCAATGGGAAGTGAAGAACAAAGCCTACTGCACCTCTATCGTTATGCTCAACCAATAGGATGGGTGTTTGAACGAAATTGGGATCGTTGTTATCAGGTGTGCTGATAATGATTTTACCTAATAATGAAGTATTCTCCATAATAAAGATGATCGATCAAAAATACTGGAATTCTTTATCGGATACTGTAATTTAGTAGTTCATCAATCCACCGGAATGCAATTCTCTACGCGAATGCCTGTTTCACTTCAGCCTTTTTTTAAAGAGGCATTAGGTCTTTATACTAAAGCAATGCTACAAAAGAATCTTATAGAAGCATGGCATCAGTTGGAAAGAGCGCATGTGATTGGACAAGCGTATCCTTATCAGCATAGTCTGGTGCATTGGAAAATGTTAATTTTTGGATGTAAGATCAAAAGTGTAAAAGAGATACTGGGTCAAATACCGCGTTTATTGGTAGGAGGAGTCAAATCATTTGTAGGAACAATACCAGTAGGGAATACGGGAGGTGCTAATGTTCCGCCTATGCGATCGATGCCTATCCAACAAGAAATAAAGGAAATATTCAAGAAAGCAGGTGTGGCTATCCCTGATGAATATACTGCTACTTTTTAAGCAGCTGTTCTACAAAAGATTTGTAATGGTTGCCTACAGGAACCGATATTTCTCCCAATTCTACGGATTGATTACCAAATACAGTAATTCTGTTTTTATGTACAATAAATGATTTATGCACACGCAGAAAATTAGCAGAAAGTTCAAGTTCTAATTGTCCGATCTTGTATTTGATCATGAGCTTTTTCCCATCTGTAAAATGAATTCGGATATAATCTTTAAGACTTTCAATCAAAACAATATCTGCTTCATTCACTTGATATGTTTTTATTCCTGATTGAAGCAATAGTTGTTGTGGTGCTGAATGATTATGCGAAACTTCTGTTATGTCGCTGCTATTCCACCTTCTATAAAATTTTTCTACAGAAGCCATAAAACGCTCAAAGCTGATCGGTTTTAATAAATAATCTACGACATCTAGTTCGTAGCCATCTAATGCATAATCCCGATAAGCAGTCGTAAAAATCACATATGGTGCAGGCTTCAACATTCTGAGTAATTCTATGCCAGTCAATTTAGGCATCTGTATATCAAGGAAGAGTAAATCGACTTTATTTGTTCTAAGGAAAGCACTGGCTTCCATAGCATTTGAACAAGACCCCTTCAGTTCCAGCAAACCCGATTCATAAACATGCTTCTGCAATAATTGAATTGCTAGGGGTTCATCATCTACAATTAAACATGTTGCATTCATATAAGTGGAACCTGCATTTTTACTTCAAAGATTTCATATTTCTCCAGCACGCTTAATAAATAACGATCGGGAAACAAGATATCAAGTCTTTGCTTGAGATTTAACAAGCCTATACCCGTATCTTTATTTTCACCAGATATAAAATTATTACTGGTATCTAAAGTTAATTGATTGTTTTCAGCTTTTAATGTGATACTGAATACGATAGGTCCTGTTGTTTGTTCTGCTCCATGTTTAAACATATTTTCAATGATAGGTACCAAAAGCAGTGGTGGAATAGAATAAGATTGGTCTTTTGTGTACAAAAAATGTATACTCAAGCGATCTCCAAATCTTAGTTTGCCTAGATCCAGATAATTTCTGAGGAACTGAATTTCGTTATCTAATGAAACGTGGTTTTCATTACACCGATACAACAAATAATCGAGTAGCTGAGAAAGCCTGTCGATGGTTGGGGCTGTTTCAACAGACTGCTGAATTGCGAGTGAGTAAATATTATTGAGTGTATTGAATAAAAAGTGTGGATTTATCTGCGCTTTGAGCACATCAAGTTTGGCTCTGATTTTTTCTTTTTCAATCTCAGCATGTTTTCTCAAAATACGTTGCCTGTCAATTAATAGATAAAAAATGATAAATGGAAGTGCTCCTGAAATAATACTGATGATATAGTACTTGACTAGTATTGATAGCTGACTAACTATTTGCAGCATAGACTCCTGATCTCCAAAACTTTCCCCTAGTATTGGTTCTAGTATATATATAATTGAAAGTCTACTACATATTGCAATGATATAAATACCCGCGCATAGTTCAATAATTCCACGTATGACTCTTTTTTTATCGAGAAGGAATGGGAGTACTCTAATTGTGCTAAAATAACTGGCAGCTATTACCGCCAGCAGGTGAAAAAATACGGTAAGTCCCCTGTCAAATGTGCTGAATTGATGTCTAAGTGTATCCGATCTTTCATCGAACAGATATTGAGTAAGGTATACAATATAAATGATCAGCCAGAATAGAAGATGTAGTAAGAATCTGTTTCCTTTTTTCAATTTCATTGGATAGGTGATATTTATAAAAATAAAAAAATGTTATTGTCTAGTTAGTCATTATAGACGAAATAGCGGAAATCCAATACAAAATGATCATTTAGGTTGATCAATTGAATAAACTTTGTTTGTCTTCAATATCAGCTGTTTCGAAGAATATGCTGAAATCACAGTGAGCTAGATACGGAGATTTGTCAAAACAAGAGTATCCATGTCTATTTTTCGTGTGTTTATATTCCTTTTATTAGCAAGCAAGGCGAGTGGGCAATCTTCTCGTTATAATGGTGATCTAAAAAATATACATTCAATCGGTATTATAAAACAGGTCAATAATACAAAAGAAGTACTGCATGAAGAAATACATCAATACCTGAAAAGTCTTGCAGATACATCCCATTTCCAGGGAGTAGCCCTCATCGTAAAGGGTAATGCCATTATTCATAAGGCCGTATATGGCAATAGTAATCGGGAAAAAAATAAACCGATCAATTTTAGAACACAGTACCTGCTTGGATCGCTTAGTAAATCATTTGTAAGTATTGCAATTATGCAATTGGTAGAAGCTGGTAGATTAAACCTTTTTGAGCCTGTAAAGAATTATCTACCTGGACTCAAAGAAGACCTCGCCAAAGGATTAAATGTTCATTTATTATTGAAACATCGATCAGGACTTGCAACTAATCTTGATGCAGTAACCAAATACCAGTTAATGGAGTTGACCCCTAAGGAATTACTTGCGCTGATCAATAAAACAGAAAGGCGTAGTGAGCCGGGTATAAAATTCGAAATATCATCCTTGAATTTTATGTTGTTAGGACTGGTCATAGAGAATCTTTCCAGAAAGAATTATGAGGAATACATGAAAGAAAATATATTCAAACCTTTGCATTTATCATCAACAGGAATCAGTCATCTTTTTAGTCCTGCTCCATACAAAGCAAATGGATATAGACTTATAGAGGGCACAGTAGGGAGGATAGAAGATCTAATTTCTTATTCGTATGCAACTGCTGATATGTATTCATCAGTGGGTGATTTGTTCACATGGGGTTATGCATTACAGCATGGTTGGATGCTATCAAAGCAAAGTATGGGTCTGTTATTTGATGGTGGAGTAAAGGCAAATGGGAATTATGGATACGGCTTTCGCACCCAATCATACATGAGGGCTGATTCGCTTGCTGATCCGGGGAAACTTATCAGGCATGGCGGCGTGATGAATGGATTTTGTGCGAATTATCACTACTACGATAAAGATGATTTAACAATTATTCTTTTAAATAATTATAGAAACCTACGAATCCTTGACATCACGTTCAAATTAAAAGAACTCGTTTATGGATATGCTATTGGTCAAAGAAAAAATAAATACGATGAATAAATACTATGCAATTTTTAGTCGGCTCAGCATTGTTGGATGTTTATTATTTGGAATGCATGTAGCCGGCAGTTCACAAAATTATTCTGCTGATCATAAAGCAATTCATTCACTTTTAAGTGACTTTATGAAAGCCATTCAAACCCGCGATTCAGTTAGTATGTATTCATTCTTTGCCGATATTCCTGTAACATGGGTGGGTGTGTGGAAACCAACTACCCAAAAACAACGATTACAGAAAGATGAAAAAGCATTGGGATACAAAGTGTCTGACTATAAAACATGGTTCAGGGCTATTTCTGCTTCAGGGGTTAAAGAAGAAAAATTTCGAAATCCTGTGATTGTATCAGATGAATCGATCGGGTCTGTAACTTTTGATTATAGTTTTTGGGGTAATGGTAAAAAAGGAAATTGGGGAAAAGAAAGCTGGGGACTAATTAAACAAAATGGCGCGTGGAAAATTGCCAGTGTTTTATTTTCAATGGATCTGGAATCTATTAATCGTGAACCGGATGATAGTCATGTGATTCGTGAAATTAAGAACGAAAGGATGGAAACCTATATGCAATCCATTCTCAAGCAAACTCATTTCCAAGGAACAGTACTAGTGGCTAAAGGAGATTCCGTGATACATCATTCAGCATATGGAATGTTTGATGTTGAGAAGGGAATACCCAATACCATCCACACGCAATTTTTAATCGGGTCATTGACCAAATCTTTTGTTGCAGTTGCGGTAATGAAACTGGTAGAAGAAAAAAAAGTTGACCTCCATGAACCCATTGCCACCTACTTGCCCAACTTGAAAAAAGAGTTGGCAGACGGATTAACCATTCATTACTTAATGAAACAACAATCCGGACTTGAAACCAGTTTTGATAAGCTCACTGAGTATGAAATAATGGACATCACTCCGGCAGAATTACTTGCGATTATCAATACATCGAAAAGAAGTTTTAAGCCGGGTGAGAAATACCAGTACACGAATATCAATTTTGCTTTATTGGCTATGGTGATTGAGGCAGTAACCGGCACAAGTTATCAGCAATATTTACAACAAGCCATCTTTAATCAGGCTCAGATGCAGAATACGGGTATAGAAAGGTTGATACATGTACCTGTTAACAGGGCAATAGGATATAGAACTGTAAACGGGATATTTAGAAGGGTACATAACTCGGTTGCTTATGCTTTCGGAGCCGGAGATATCTATTCAACAACAGCCGACCTTTTGAAGTGGAAAAACCAACTGACTCGATTAAAATTGATCAATGACCAGAATCTCTCAGCCATGTTCGATGGAGCAGGAAAAGACTGGGGTTATTATGGCTATGGATTCCGGATTCAGCCTTATCAAAGTTTACAGGAAAGAAAGGGTAGTGGTGACCTTATCAGACATGGAGGTACTATGAATGGATTTATTTCCAATTTCCATTATTACCGTAACGATGATTTGACCGTTATTGTACTATCAAATTATAGGGATATTCCTATCCGTCGAATTACCTATCAGCTCAAAGAATTGGCACTAGGTTTTGGAGCGGAAGAAAGAAAAAATATATACGAAGAGTAGTTTATGATATCAGAATCTAGTTCAAAAACCATGATGATCTGTTTTTTTAGCTTTTTATGTATTTCAGTATGATATAAAACTGGGGAAGAAAGGATTATGGGTAATGTGACCAACGGCGCTCATCTTTAAAATAGATGATCTTATCTTTATATCTACAATATAATTACCTCATTCATAAATCATAAATTAAGGTAGTATGAAAAAGTTATTGATCGCCTTTTCCCTATTTCTTGCTGTAAACACCCTGAGTGCCCAACCACCACAAGTACCTGCTGATGCCGGTGCCACTTTTGGTAAAGTAACGACTGCAGAGAATGCAGTAAGCATGGAGCAATATGTGCAGTTATTGGAGTCAAAAGGGGATGGTAAGCCTTTGGAAGGAAAGATCATTGGTATCGTAAAAGAAGTATGTCAGAAAGAGGGTTGCTGGATCAAGGTGGAATCACCAAATGGTAACCTGATGGTAAAAATGAAAGATCACAAATTTGCGGTGCCGGTAGTGCTCAATGGAAAGAAAGTGGTGATTGATGGTGTAGGTACTTTAACCACTACATCCGTTAAACAACTCAAGCATTATGCTGAAGATGCAGGTAAAAGCAAAGAAGAAATTGCCAAGATCACAGAGCCGAAGAAAGAGATCGTGATTCAGGCGGCGGGGATATTGGTGTTATAAGCTGCAAGCTGCTAGCTCCTAGCTGCCAGCTAATACTGCAGTGTTAGACAACGAATGAAAAGGTGGGCATTGTAATGTCTCACCTTTTTATTTGTTGATTATCAACTATTTATAGGTTTTTTTACTAAAAGCTAGAAGCTAGTAGCTAGCAGCTCGCAGCTTTTCTGCTCTTTTTCTTTGAAATTCCCCCTCCTCTCCCTACCTTTGCCGCCCCAAAAGTTCTTTTTTCGAAAGAATGATTGAGTTTGGGAGTTCCGCCATAAGGCGAGACGTTATCACCAATTAAATCAAAAAGCAATGGCCAAAGAAATCACCGGCTATGTGAAGTTGCAGGTTAAAGGCGGACAAGCCAACCCAGCACCTCCCGTAGGTCCAGCCCTTGGTTCGAAGGGTATCAACATCATGGAGTTCTGTAAGCAGTTCAATGCTAGAACCCAAGACAAAATGGGAAAAGTAGTTCCTGTTTTGATCACTGTTTACGCTGATAAGTCTTTCGACTTCATCATCAAAACCGCTCCTGCTGCAGTTCAATTAATGGAAGCAGCTAAGATTCAGAAAGGATCTAAAGAAAGCAATCGTCAGAAAGTAGGTAAAGTTACCTGGGAACAGGTTGAAGCAATCGCGAAAGACAAGATGTCTGACCTGAACGCTTTTACCCTGAACAGTGCAATGAGCATGGTAGCAGGTACTGCCCGCAGTATGGGATTGACAGTAGATGGTAAAGCCCCTTGGGAAAACAATTAATTATTCACCTTATAAACTGTAAAAAATGTCACTGACTAAGAAAAGAAAAGTAGCAGCAGCCAAGGTGGATAAGAATAAAGCCTATTCCCTGAAGGAAGCATCTACACTTGTAAAAGAAATTAACTGTACCAAATTTGATAGTTCTGTTGATCTGCATATCCGTTTAGGAGTTGATCCTAAGAAAGCTGATCAGCAAGTTCGTGGTACTGTATCATTACCGCACGGTACTGGTAAGACCAAAAAAGTATTGGTACTCTGTACGCCTGATAAAGAAGCATCTGCAAAAGAAGCAGGCGCTGATTTCGTAGGATTGGATGAGTTCATCACCAAAATCGAAGGTGGTTGGACAGATATCGATGTGATCATCGCTACTCCGGCTGTAATGCCAAAGATCGGTAAGTTAGGTAAAGTGTTAGGTCCTCGTAACCTGATGCCAAACCCTAAGACCGGTACTGTTACCAATGATGTAGCAGCTGCGGTAAATGAAGTAAAGGGTGGTAAGATCGCTTTCAAGGTGGATAAAGCAGGTATCGTTCACGCTTCTATCGGACGTGTATCATTTGCTCCTGAGAAGATTGCTGAGAACAGTGCTGAACTGATCAATGCCATCATCAAACTGAAACCATCTTCATCTAAAGGTACTTACCTGAAAGGTGTAAGCATGGCCAGCACCATGAGCCCCGGTATCTCTTTAGACACCAAATCATTAATGAACTAATTTACCTGGTCTCGCCTGAGGCGAGATTAAAAAAGATCAGATATGACAAAAGATCAAAAAAATGAGGTGATTGAGCTCTTAAAAGAGAAATTCGCCCAATACAATAACTTCTACATCACTGATACTGAGTCTCTCACAGTAGAGCAGGTATCTAAATTACGCCGTACTTGCTTCAATAAGCAGGTTGAAATGAAAGTGGCTAAGAACACTTTGATCCGCAAGGCTTTGGAATCACTGGATGCTGAAAAGTATGCAGGTGTATACGATTCTCTGCACAATGTAACTGCATTGTTGTTCTCTGAGAATCCTAAAGAACCAGCGTTGATCATCAGTTCTTTCCGCAAAGAAAGCAATGGTGAAAAGCCTGTATTGAAAGCAGCATTCATCAACGGTGATATTTATGCCGGTGATAACAACCTGAAAGCATTGACTCAGATCAAGACGAAGAATGAATTGATCGGTGAAGTGATTGGATTGTTACAATCTCCTGCTAAGCGTGTATTGGCTGCTTTATTGCACCACCACGAGAAGCAAGCTGAAACTACAGCAAGCGCTGAGTAATTAAAATGTATTAACTGAGATATTGAATTTTCAGTATCTCAACTTAATAAAAATCAAATTTTTTTAAACCATCCGACGGATCCGCCTGAGGCGGATATGAAGCCGGAAAAAATTGAAACAAAATGGCAGACGTAAAAGCATTAGCCGAAACATTAGTAGGCTTAACAGTAAAAGAAGTTCAGGAATTAGCTGATGTATTGAAAGCTGATTACGGTATTGAACCAGCTGCTGCTGCAGTGGTAGTTGCTGCTGGTGACGGCGGTGGAGCTGCTGCTGCTGAAGAGAAAACATCTTTTGATGTTGTACTTGTAAGCGGTGGTGCAAGCAAACTGAACGTAGTTAAGATCGTTAAAGAATTGACCGGTCTTGGACTGAAAGAAGCAAAAGACCTGGTTGACGGTGCACCAAAGCCTGTTAAAGAAGGTATCTCTAAAGCTGAAGCTGACGATATCGTTGCTAAGCTGAAAGAAGCCGGTGCTGAAGTTGAAGTGAAGTAATTTCACCCACTTTAGTGTTAACCACAAAATATAGCCGCTCTTTGGAGCGGCTATATTTATGTTTCTAATATAAGATTGTGCTACTTAGATAGTTTTGATAATGGAATACTTCATTGGTGCGTATCTATTACTAGTGGTAAATAGTGGCTTACATTCATTATATCTATTGATCAAGTAATAGAAGATCTTTCATGCTATTAAAACTGAAAGGAATAATCTCCATCTTATTGTTTACCACAATTTTGGTTGGAAAAATTTGAATATCGTATGTAGGTATTATGGGCGAAAATCTTCCAGCAAACAGATTAAGCCATCCAATATTGTCCTTTTTAGATGCTTCTTTCCATTTGAATTTAATATCGTCTGTATTAATGGAAATGAATTCGATATTCTTTGATCGTAACAATGGATAGTTTGATTTTTCTTTTCTGTGAAACTGTCGGCAAGGAATGCAGCCTGACCACCAAAAATATAAAACCGTGTATTTGTTGCTTTTAATTGTAAGCTCCCCATAATTTAGTGCCACGTTTAGTTAGAGTTTTCTAAGGTAATATTTTTCTGTTTTTCCTCCCATTT
>NZ_JBHYCW010000044.1:0-15416 GCF_051861365.1 Sediminibacterium sp.
AAAGGGACTACTCGTTCATATCTTTGGAAAAATCGCAGCAGCATTCCTAAATCAGGTTTTCAACCCTTGATTCGCATGATAAGCCAGCCAATATCTTTTAATCCTCTTTCTGCTGCGGGGAAAAATTTTGTTTTCATAGTGTTGTGCGCTTAGGTGACTATTTTATGCGATAGAACTATTCACTTCGATCAAACCGGATAATGTTTTGGATACAGGACAAAGTTTTGCGATTTGAAACAATCGACCTTTCTGTTCCTGATCCAGATCCCCCCTCAGTTGGATGTTGCGACTGAAAACGGTTTTTCCATCGATTCGTTCCAAACTAACTGCTACTTCTATTCCTTCTACTGGCCATTGTTTCCGATCTGCATACATCCGAAGGGTGATGGCAGTACAACTGGCCAGCGCTGCTTCCAACAATTCATCAGGTGCCGGAGCTAAATCCGTTCCTCCTTGTGCCTCGGGTTCATCCGCACCAAATACATGCCTTCCATTTTCCAAACGAACCTGATACTTTGTAGTTGCAATGCTGGCTTTTGTCATACAATTATTTTTAAAGTGAAAACTCAAATACTATGGGTTAGAAACCCATAGGTTGTTTTTTTGGCTAAAGCCATTGGAATAATTGGCTGAAGCCAAGTATCATCATTCCAAAATAAAATCCTGATCACTGTTGGGGTCGTCTTTGTGATGCTCAAGATATGCCTGTATCATTTCATCCGTAATATTACCTGTACTCCAAGCTCCGTAACCTATTCCCCATAAATGACCTCCATAATAGCGACGGCGTAGTTCCGTAAATTCTTGTAACAACATTTTTGCACTCCGGCCTTTTAATCGTTTCACCAAATCACTAACACTCAATTTAGCAGGATAACTCAAATGCAAATGAATGTGATCTTTACTTACAACTCCTTTCAATATCTGAACATCTAAAACATCACAACTTTGACGTATCAAATCACGACAACGTAACTGTATATCACCCTGTAGCACCTTGTACCGATACTTTGTTCCCCATACAATATGAACGTGCAATTGCTGAACACTATGGCTACCTTTCCGTAAACTTTCCATTACCCTAATTTACGGTAGATTTGTAGAAGCTGAAGCCTTGGACTAAAGTCCATAGCTTGAACTAGCGCTCTGAGACAGTCAAAAAGTATGTAAAAAGAAAGCTTCCTTTTCACTTTTGACTTTTCACTTTTCACTTATTATTTAAGCTTGCTTAATCATCTGAACCGCTAAGTGCAATTTCACTTCATCACTTACCACAACTCCACCTGCCTCAGTTACTGCGCCCCAGCCCAGACCGAATTCTTTACGGTTGATTTTTCCGCTGATCTCGAATCCGGCTTTGTGTTGACCCCAAGGATCTACCATGGTACCGCCGAATTCAACTGAAAGATCGATGGTTTTTGTTACATCACGAATAGTAAGGTCTCCGGTAAGGGTATATTTCTCATCATTTTTTTGGGTTAAGCTCTTAGAAACGAAAGTCAGCTTAGGGAATTTTTCAGCTGCAAAGAAATCATCGCTCTTCAAGTGACCATCACGCTGTTCGTTATTGGTATTCACGCTGTCGATGTCTGCTTCAAAAGAAATTTTCGCATCGCTGAAATCATCTGCTTCAGATTCCATGGTAGCATCGAATTTCGTAAAGCTACCGGTTACGTTGGTGATCATCAGGTGTTTTACCTTGAATGTGATTTCACTGTGTGCTGCATCGATTTTGTACGTTGACATTGTGTTTTGTTTTTTTATTATGTTAGATTGTTTGTTGTGAATTGTGAATGGTCAATTGTGAATACGTTGTTAGATCTATTCACAATTCACCATTCACCATTGACTATTCTTCAATTAACACACCCATCTTCCCCAACTGATAATCACGGAAAGCTTCCATGAGTTCGGTTTGATTGTTCATGACGAATGGACCATGAGAAGCTACAGGTTCATTGAGCGGTTCACCGGTTCCAATGAATAGGGTGCTGTCTTCCAAGGCTTCCAATTCAAATCCATCACCATCATTCTGAAAGACTGCTACATATTTTCCTTCCACTTCACTATCTCCTGTTACTTGTACTTTACCTTGAAGTACATAGATAAAAGCATTGTGTGAAGCGGGAATCTGAAAGAAATATTTACCGCTTTTTTGAAAATTAGCAGTAAATGTGTTCACATCAGATAGTGTTTGAATAGGCCCTATTGTGTTTTTTAACTTACCTGCAATAACATTTACTTGTACTAATCCATTAACAGTAGTGATCTTAGGCGTATCTTCTGCTGTCAGTGGTTGATACGAAGGCTGATCCATTTTATGTTTAGCGGGCGTGTTCACCCATAACTGAATGAGTTCTTGTCTACCACCGATCTCATGAATATCAGCAGGAGGTCTTTCACTGTGAATCACTCCCATGCCTGCATTCATCCATTGTGTTCCACCTGCATATACAACGTTGTCATTGCCCCTGCTATCGTGGTGGTGCACACCTCCTTTGAAAATAAAGCTCACCGGAGAGAATCCACGATGCGGATGCGGACCTACGCCTGCATGTTTTGTATCAACATGGGTAGGCACTTTGATATCCGCATGATGTAACAACAAAAATGGATCAATGCTTTCCGCTTTGGCAGAAGGGAAAGGTTGTCTGATGGGCATACCGCCCATATCCATCGGTGTTGCGTATAAAATACTTTTAATGGTTCTGTTCTTCATCTTATGCCTCCTCTACTTTCATGGGTACATCGATCAATAAAATTTCAGCGTTGTTGTTGGCTGTGATGTTGATGGTATCTGTTTCCCATATTCCCAATCCATCTCTTGCATCCAACTGTTCTCCGTTGATGGTTACTTGTCCACCAATCACAAATGCATACACTCCATTTTCTTTTCTTTTGATCTGGTAAGTTTTCTCTATACCTGCTTCCAGGTTTGCAAGGGAAAACCATGCATCTTGATTGATCCATACTGCCTGCTCATCATCAGGTGCAACTACAGCCAACACTTGATTCAAGCGATCTTCAGGTTTGAAAGATTTTTGTTGATAGCGAGGTTCGATATTTTTTTCTTTGGGAAATACCCAGATCTGCAAAAATTTTACTTCTTTATCATGATTGGCATTGGTCTCACTGTGCGCTATACCACTACCTGCACTCATAATTTGTACATCATGCTGACGAATGATCTCGTCTCTTCCGGTTGTGTCTTTGTGATGTAGATCACCTGATAATGGAATAGAAACAATTTCCATATTGTCATGCGGGTGTTTGGAAAAACCCATACCACCTTTTACCGTATCATCATTCAAAACACGCAATGCGCCAAAATGAATACGTTCAGGATTATAATAATGTCCAAAGCTGAATGTATGGTAACTGTTCAGCCAACCAAAACTGGCATGTCCCCTTGTGTTTGCTTTGTGAAGTATTGTTTTCATAATATATGTTTGTGAATACGTGTATGTACACGTATTTGTTCAAAAAAATATTAGCTTTCTTTTTCTCTTACTCTTTCAAGTAGCTGATTGATTGATGCGGCTTCCGCTTCATTGATCACCATTACCTCATCAAAAATCGCATTGATACGTTGTGTACTGGCTTCCAATACAGCAATTCCACTTTGGGTTAGCGAGATAACTGTTTCCCTTTTGTCAGCTTCAGACGTAGCACGCTTCACCAGCTTTTTGATCTCCAATCTGTCAATGATCCTTGGAACATTAGAATTTTTCTCAATCATTCTACAAGCAATGTCTTTCACACAAATCAATTCCGGGTGTTTACCTTTTAGTATTCTTAAGACATTGTATTGCTCATGTGTTAACCCGAATTCTTTCAATTCTCTGCTCATCACTGTCTTCAGCCACCAGGCCGTATACAGTATATTCAATCCTGCTTTATGCACTTCGTTCTTAAATCTTGTACTTTGTATGGCTTGTTCCAGTTTCACAATGCAAATATATGTATATACACTTAATTTACAAAATTATTTTTCCCCTCTCTCTAATAAATTGATAATTAACTAATTAAATGATGCCTTTTTAAAAAAAAAATAGATGTAGTTATTGGAAGAGCCGGTATTGTCGCGGGTTCGATCTTTTATTTACAATTACCTGAATGCCATCCATTGATAACCCAGCGATTGAATTCATTGGCCATATCTGCAAATAATTGCTTCACCGTAATATAATTATTCGGCAGACTGATGGTAAAGTTTCCCTGACCCTGCCAGTCTACATTCAGGATTACCCCATAATGATTATAGCCATCGTTTGTAAAAGTGATAAACAATACCAAGTTGGGTCTCACACCATCAGCCAATTTAAAATTATAGTTTACTCGTTTTAATTCTTCCATCACCAATGTAGGTGCGCTTTCTCTCATCCCTGCTAAATCCTTGGGTGTATAATTGGCATCCACATTTATCTTTAGCAGAATTGGGCTATAAGTTAAAGGTGGATATTGGACGCACGGATAAGTGACCGGTTTTGTATATTTCCTGGGTGGTGTGCTGGCAGGTATCATCATTAAAAAAATGAGCATTACCCCCATAGCTTTAAAATGAAGTAGTTGCTTCTCCATCATGTTGGTATTTAGGGTTAGAGAATTTGCCAAATTCCGATGCGAGGAAGCATTACGATAGCCATTAGTTATACTAAACCAGTACTAAATAAGCAGGATAGCCCTTGCAAATTCTGTGGGTTGATTGTTACAAAATACAGAATTGAATTCGCGTGTGCAAGTGGTTTTAATAGGCTGGAAAGGACATTTTACTATATAAATTAACTACCATCTATAAGGTGTTATATATAAGTAAATCCAACACCAATACACAAAAAACCGCTTATTGAACTTGCAGAAACTTCGGCTCCTCTCAGGTACAATAAACGGCGACAGTGATATTAATCTATAAATCAGATCACTGAAAACAAGTCATTAGTTCTTTCTTTCTTTATCTGCTTTATCGGCTGCGCTTTTCCATTCCTTAATACTTTCACAGCCATTAAATTCTTTATCGATGGATATATAATAGGTTGGAATATGTTCCTTGAACCATTTATCTAAAGCCTGTGTCTTTTTGGATTCCAGTGCTCTTTGTGCAATACGGTTATAATCATCCATAAGGTTTTCACGATGAGGTTCTGTTCTACGTTTCAAATGAATTAAACGAACAGCTTTGCGACCACGCTCATCGGTATATACTTGTGGTGCTGAATATTCTCCGGGCTTCAGATCTTTTAATGCGATAACCATGTCTTTATCCAACATATCAATACTCAAGAATACATTGCCATCCTGAGCTGAGATTGAGCCTGCACTGAATTTACTATTCTCATCTTCACTGTATTTACTCACTGCTTCACCAAAAGAAAGACTACCGGCTATGAGTTGCTTTTTTACTGAATCTAATTTTTTTACCGCATCCTTGATCTCATCTTCCGTTACCGGAGGAATTCGGAGAATATGTCTTACCACCGCTTCATCACCTGAACGCGACATCAATTGAATGATGTGCAATCCGAATTTTGATTTTACAACCGGAGAAATTTGATTTTCTTTTAGTCGAAATGAAGCAGCCAGAAAAGCAGGATCCCAGTTACGATCATTTCTATTGAGGTTGTATTGTCCGCCCTGATCTTTACTTCCCGGGTCTTCAGAATACAATTTAACCAACGCTTCAAACTTTTGCGCACCTGACTCTACTGATTTTTTGTAATCATACATTTGTTTGGATACATACTCTTCTATATCACGATTGGCTTTGGGTATGATGACGATTTGGCTCAACTCTACTTCACTCTCATAAAAAGGCAAACTATCTTTCGGAATCTTATTATAATACGCTTTTACTTCTGTTGGTGTGATCTTGATGGTTTCAATGATCTTATTCTGCATTTGTTCCGCCAGTTTTTGTTCACGGAAACTTGTGCGAAAATCTTCCTTTAGCTGGTATATGGTTTTACCGGCGATCTCTTCCAGTATATCTTTTGATCCATATTGTTGAATCGCAGCACGGATACGATTATCAATCGTTGCATCAATTTCTTCTTCCGTTACAGATAAAGAATCTTTCTCGGCTTGTAATATCAACGCTTTCTGAATCAACTGTCTTTCCAACACCTGACATTCTGTAGGAAATACAACACCCTCTTGACCCTGATACTGTCTTTTCATATCAGCGATCTCATTGAGAATATCAGAACGCAGAATAATTCTGTCGCCTACCTGACCCACAATTTTATCTGCCACCACTTTTTTGGCCTGCGCCTTGACCGACATCATCCCGGTCACTAATAAAATAACTATCAGAAATACCTTTTTCATATCAAATTATCTGCTTCAAATGTAATTAATCGGGACGTGTTTCCTTTGTTGGATAAGGGTTTTAACAAAAAAAAAGCGTCAAGCAGCAAGCCACAAGCGACAAGATATCATGTAAAGAAAAGGGAATGAAACCATCTTTAAACAGTAGTCATTCCCTCCCTATTCTTGTAGCTCACAGCGTGTAGCTTGTAGCTCTATAAAGTTCTCTTCACTTCTTCTTCTTCAAACGCTTCCACGATATCACCTACTTTCAGGTCATTGAAGTTTTTGATGGTTAGACCGCATTCCATATTGGATGCTACTTCTTTCACATCGTCTTTGAATCGTTTCAAGCTGCCCAATTCAGCACTTTGTCCTTCACCCTTCGGATATTCAACGATACCATCACGAATGATTCGGATCTTGCTGTTACGGCTGATCTTTCCATCGAGTACAAAGCAACCGGCAACAGTAGCTTTATCAAACTTATAGACTTCACGCACTTCCACGTTTGCAGTGATTTTCTCCTGGATCTTCGGCTCCAACATCCCTTCCATCGCACTCTTGATCTCATCAATTGCAGTGTAGATGATAGAATACAGTTTGATCTCCACACCTTCATTTTCCGACAACCTGTTTGCCTGCATAGAAGGACGTACGTTAAAGCCAATAATGATAGCATCAGAAGCCGTTGCCAACAATACATCACTTTCAGAAATCTGTCCAACGCCTTTGTGTACAACCCTTACGGCGATTTCTTCGGTTGACAATTTCTGTAATGAATCACTCAGGGCTTCTACCGATCCGTCCACATCACCTTTGATGATGATATTGAGTTCTTTAAAGTTACCCAACGCCAAACGACGTCCGATCTCATCGAGTGTAATATGTTTTCTTGCACGCAAACCTTGCTCACGCAGGATCTGTGCACGTTTGGTAGCTGTTTCTTTTGCTTCAGCTTCATCTTCATACACTTTGAATTTCTCACCCGCTTGTGGTGCACCATTCAGACCTAAAATAACAACCGGTGTAGAAGGTGGTGCTTCTTCGATTCGCTGATTACGCTCATTGAACATCGCTTTCACACGACCATAGTACTGTCCGGATACAATCAAATCACCCTGACGCAATGTTCCGTTTTGTACTAAGATGGTTGCTACATAACCACGCCCTTTATCGAGTGAAGCTTCAATAATAGTACCTGCTGCTTCTCTATCCGGATTGGCTTTCAGGTCTAACAATTCAGCTTCCAACAATACTTTTTCCAAGAGCAGATCCACATTCAGTCCTTGCTTGGCAGATAATTCCTGATTTTGGAATTTACCGCCCCAGGCTTCTACCAGAATATTCATCTGTGATAACTGCTCGTATATTTTTTGCGGATTGGCTCCGTCTTTATCAATCTTATTCACCGCAAAGATCATCGGTACATTAGCCGCTTGTGAGTGGCTGATGGCTTCGCGTGTTTGTGGCATCACAGCATCATCTGCTGCTACCACAATAATAGAGATATCCGTCACTTTCGCACCACGTGCACGCATCGCGGTAAAGGCTTCGTGGCCCGGTGTATCTAGGAAGGTAATGGCTTTACCATTCGGCAGTGTTACCTCATATGCACCGATATGCTGTGTGATACCACCTGCCTCACCCGCTACCACATTGGCATTACGGATATAGTCAAGCAATGAAGTTTTACCATGGTCAACGTGACCCATGATGGTAACGATCGGTGGTCTTGGAACCAGATCTTCTTCACTATCCTCATCCTGTTCATCATCAAACTCATCTGTTTCATCAACACCAATAAACTCTACTTCAAAACCATATTCACTGGCAACCAGTTCAATGACTTCCGCATCCAAACGCTGGTTGATGGAAACCATGATACCGAGGTTCATACATTTTCCGATCACATCTGCAAAGCTCACATCCATCAGATTGGCCAACTCACTCACGGTTACAAATTCTGTTACCTGTAGTTTGTTGTCTTCGCCCATCTCATTGCCCATGGCCTCAGCAGCTTCATCACGCTTGGCTCTTCTGTATTTCGCTTTCAGGCTCTTACCACGACCACCCGTTCCGGCCAGTTTGGCCTGTGTTTCGCGGATCTTTTCCTGAATCGCTTTCTGATCAATTTCTTTGTCTTCAACCTGTCCACCACCTCTTCTATTTCTGTCGCGGTTACCACCACCACCTTTATTTCCTCCACCACCTTGGTTACGGTTGAAGTTGCCTCCACCACCGCCACCTTGGTTGTTTCTATTATTGGCTGGAACGATTGGACGATTTGGACCGGTCATTGGACGTCCATCAGGGCCGGTTTGTGGTGGAGGTGCTCCACCTTCTTTGCGGTCAACAGGAATGCGTTTACGTTTACGCTTCTCATCTCTGGCCGCAGGTTTTGGACGGGTATCGCTGTTAACAGGAAGTTCAATTTTACCAAGGATCTTAGGACCCTCTAATTTTTCGGCTCTGATATTTTCAATCACAGGAGGAGCATTATTGTCTGCTTCTTCTGTTACCTGAGGTGTCGGCGCTACGAGAACTTCCGGTACTGTGGGCTCCTCTTTTTTCGCTTTCACTGCCGGCTCTTTCGGAGCTACGGGTTCTTCTTTTTTCTTGGATGCTTTTTTAGGACGCGTAGATGAGTCGATTGCAGAGAGATCAATCTTATCCAACACTTTTGGCGATTCGATCTCTGGTGCTTCCGCCTTAATTACTTCTGCTTTTTCAACAACCGGCTCAGGTTGTACTTCAACGAGTTTCGCCTCTACAACCGGTTCCGGCTTTACTTCCGGTTTAGGTTCTTCCTTGGGAGCAGGAGCGGCGGCCGGTTTTTTCTCTTCTTTTTTATTGAAGGAAAGATCTTCTTCGTCTTTTTTCTTCTTAGCCTCAGCCTGTGCAGCTTTGGGAATTTCTACCTGATCGGCTTTATTCTTAGCTACTTTATCACTTTGAAACTCTGCCTGAAGGGCATAGTACTGGTCTTCTGAAAGCTTAGCGGTAGGCTTCAGTTCATCTTTATTAAATCCTTTCTTCACCAGGAAGTCGATCAGGGTATCCTGACCAATATTGAACTCCTTGGCGGCTGCTAACAGTCTTGGTAATTTCAGTTCTGACATTCAAATTTTTTTGGTCCATAGTCCATCGTCAATGGCCCATGGACTATGGACTATTGTCCATGGACTAATTATATGGCTACTATTTGACCGGATAGTATTTATTTCTCCGACAAATATAGCTTCTTAATAGCTGCTTATTCTTCTCTATCGAACTCTTCTTGTAAGATTCTTCTTACTTCGGTAATGGTTTCTTTTTCCAGATCGGTTCTTCTTTCGAGTTCTTCCGCTGTCAGATTCAGGATACTGCGGGCAGTATCGCAACCGATGCGCTTGAACTCATCAATTACCCATGGTTCAATTTCATCACTAAATTCATCGAGGTCGATATCAAATTCGTCTACTACTTCTTCATCTTCTCTAAACACATCGATCTCATATCCTGTCAACTCACAAGCCAGTTTGATGTTCACACCACGACGACCAATGGCCAGCGATACCTGATCTGCTTTCAGGTACACTTCCGCATGTTTCTTATCGTTGTCCAATTCCATATAACTGATCTTGGCAGGTGTTAAAGAGCGTTGAATCAATAACTGAATATTGGTAGTGAAGTTAATTACATCAATGTTCTCATTCTTCAATTCACGAACGATGCCATGAATACGGCTACCTTTCATACCCACACAAGCTCCCACCGGATCGATACGATCGTCGTAAGATTCTACCGCCACTTTCGCACGCTCTCCCGGATCACGAACAATTTTCTTGATGGCGATCAGTCCGTCAAAGATTTCCGGTACTTCGATCTCCAGCAATTTCGCCAAGAATGTAGGACTGGTTCTGGACAGAATGATCACCGGTGTATTATTTTTCAGATCCACACGTTCTACCACTGCGCGGATATTTTCTCCTTTTTTGAAATAATCCTGAGGTATTTGTTCAGATTTAGGAAGAATCAGTTCATTGCCTTCTTCATCCAACAGTAATACTTCTTTTTTCCAAACCTGGTATACTTCTGCACTGATGATTTCTCCAATTCTATCCCCATATTTTTTGATCAATACATTTTTCTTCAGATCACTGATACGGCTGGCCAGTGTTTGCTTGGCAGCAAGAATGGCGCGACGACCAAAGTCAACCATATCCACTTCCTCATACAATTCTTCACCTACTTCAAAATCCGGCTCGATCTTTACCGCATCTGTGTAAGCCACCTCCGACAAGGGATCAATTACTTCACCATCTTCTACAATCATTCGTCTGCGGATGATTTCCAAATCTCCTTTCTCAGCATTTACGATTACGTCAAAATTTTCATCACTCCCGTATTTCTTACGAAGCAGTGTTTTGAATACATCTTCCACCACTTTCATCATCGTGGGACGATCAATATTTTCTGCGTCTTTAAATTCCTGAAACGCTTCGATGAGGTTGATACTAGCCATGTCTTAAGTTTTAGAAATTCGGAAGACAAGCTCCAAGCTTTAAGCTTCAAGCTACAAGTCTTACTGAATTAGAATTTGATTTGAACTGTTGTTGATTTTATATGATTGAATGGTATTACCAATTGTTGTGTTACTGCTTTTTTGCCCTTTCCCTCGGTATGTTCTATGATGATGTCTGCTTCTGCTACTTCTAATAACTTGCCTTCTTTTTTGGTTCCATCTGCTAACAGTACTTCGATAAAACGACCGATATTCTTTTTATACTGACGATGTAATTTCAAAGGCTCATCCAATCCGGGTGATGACACTTCTAACGAAAACTCACCTTCCGGATACATGCCGGTTTCTTCAATCAGCTTGTAAAGCTTTCGATTGAAGGATACACATTTCTCAATGGCCAGCCCTTCATCCCCATCCAAAAACACTTTTACATTGTTGGTAGGTTTGATACGAACCGATACACAGAAATAAGTAGGTTCTTCTGCCAGCATACTATCGATCAACTGCTCGATCTTTCCTATTTGTGTTTCTATTGACATATCTAAATAGAAGAAGGGAACGCTTCCGTTCCCTTCTATTGTTCTTTTCCTGCTGCAAATGTAGTGTATTTAACCCTTACGTTCCAAATCTACCTCACCCCTTCCCCTCTCCCAGCAGGGAGAGGGGTGGCGAGCGCAGCGATGCCGGGGTGAGGCATTTTTTTTATCTTTGTAGCATGGTGAAGATTCTTTTATGGGGGTTTTTGATTTACTTCCTTTATAACCTGATTTTTAAATTCATAGTGCCGGTTAGCAAAGTAGCTTCCCAAATGAAGGGACAAGTGAAAAAAATGCAGGAACAACAAGAAGCGGCGAGGAAGGAATTTGAAGAACAACAGCGATTCCAGCAGCAAGCAGCCAATCCCACTTCTGCACCTCAGAAAGATGAGGATTATATTGATTTTGAGGAAGTTAAATAGGAAAGAAACAAGAAATACGGGTCGGGGAACAAGGAAGATAGAAGCTTCAAGCCACAAGATGCAAGCTGTAAGTGAATTCCTTGACTTCTACACTTCTACAACTTATTTATACTGTTATTATTGATCTGTCAACTACCATCCCTCTAAAGCCCCAAATCCAACACGGTTCTCCCATTATTCAACAGAATGGTTTGTAACCCTGCTTCTTGAGCGCCTTCAATATTCTTAGGGGTGTCATCAATGAATAAAGTTTCTTTTGGATCGAGGTTTTCCAGTTCCATGATCTTTAGGTAAGACTTGGGATAAGGCTTTCTCAGTCCCAG
Source organism: Sediminibacterium sp. (assembly GCF_051861365.1). Classification (NCBI taxonomy): domain Bacteria; kingdom Pseudomonadati; phylum Bacteroidota; class Chitinophagia; order Chitinophagales; family Chitinophagaceae; genus Sediminibacterium; species Sediminibacterium sp. The sequence continues at coordinate 12,092 of NZ_JBHYCW010000044.1, forward strand.
TTCATGGGAATAATAAGCTTTACGGAAATAATCATTGAAAGATGATTGCGGGAAAGTTTGTTCGAATTTTTTTATAAAGGATTGATAATGAATAAGATTAGTATTAGAAAACAGGTACACAGGGTATTGTTGGGCAATTCTTTCCAACCACAATAACCGCTCTTCCGGAAAATCCAATAACATGGCATTCCAGGCATGCTGAATAGCTTCATTGGAAAGCGTAGTATTGGTTTCCTTTCTGAATGTTTCGTAAAAATCATTCGGTGTGATCTTTCCTGTTTCTAAAGATTCAAAGAGGGTATTTGAAAATTGTTGGCTAAACAATTGACCAAAATCTTTGACACCCAAATCAATAAAAGCCTGCTCTGTTTTTTGATAATCGATGTTCAAAAAAATACCGCCGAGATCAAATAAGATATTTTTAAATGTGCTCATAACAATTCTATCAGTTGCAAACTTAGCATCTTTCTTAGAGGAGAATGATTGATCAAGATTTCAATGCATGAGTGATGGCTGTTTCAGTTCCATTGAAAGGACCGGAAGCAGCTATTTTTATAGATGCCATTGCAGCGCCGAAGAGGCCTGCATCATAGTAATTTGCTGTTTGAAATCGTTTATATAAATAACCGGCCATGTAAGTATCACCACAACCGGTTGCATCTACAATAGCGGTTGGTTGTACCGCAGGCACTTCATAAAAATGTCCTTTTGCATAAATCAATGACCCTTTACTTCCTAAAGTAATGATCACTTCTTGAACACCAACATCAGCTAATGATTTAGCAGCATCATAATGATCAGATAATCCGGTTAGCTTTTCTGCTTCTGTTTCATTGGCTTTCAAAATATTGATATAAGGCAGTACTTCTTTTTTGTACACCCAATCTGTAGCCATCACTTCCTGATCAATGACTTTTCGAAGAAATCCCTGTATATCTAATGATATCTTTCCTTTCGTTGCGAGGGTTTGTATCAACTCTACAGACATATCATCGGCTAATAAAGGGCCAAGATGAAATACCGAAGCTTTCAAATCAATCATATCAGCCACTCGGAACGGATCGGCTGTAGATAATACTCTTTGTTCTCGATGATCACTTTGATCAGGATAGATATTCTCGAAGTATACCGTGTGTTTACTGGGTAATACTGTTGTATCAATTCCTGCTTGTATCAAATCATTAACAAATGCAATATCCGCTTTAGCCAATGCTGTTACCAGGTGATATTGAACGGGCATATGTTTAATGGCATGCGAAAAGTAAAAGGAAGTACCACCGGCCATATGCACCGTATGACGAGGCGTTACAATTTTATCGTGGGTGAGGTGACCGATGCAGCAGATGTCGTACATGAAACATGAAAGTTTGATCATGAATATACGAATCCGCAATAAGAGTCGGCAAGTTTTAATACTTGCCGACGATTAATAAGTAATGGTAATTCCCGCTCCAAATCCCATATCACTATCATAGTGAGAGGAAACGGAAAAGTATTTTGAAACGATATAGCGCAAACCGGAAGTATATTCCTTATCTGTATTCCACATAACATTCATTCTTAGTCTGCTGGTTACCGGTATATCTTCCCTAACTATTTGCATACGAAGATTCCCCTTCATATCTACGCGCGCATCAAAACGAAATAGCATAGGAAGTGTATACTGAAATCCTACACAAATCACACCTCGTTGATCCTTTGTATTCATTTGTCCGAATAGATTTTTCTCTTGCTCTCCGTGTTTTCTATATCGCCAATCAAAACCAACATATGGCATGAACCATTGATTTCTTCCAATCAATCTTCCCAAATGAAATTCGTTTTCATACCCTTTCTCAGCATTGAGTCCCAGTCTCCACTCGTTTTGGATCATCCATCTGGTGTTTGCGAGTATGAATTCACCATCACTTCCGTTACTCTCCAAGCCTATCTGAGCACCTGCAAAAAAACGACGATCATCACGATATACTTTTCGCAAAGCTTTTACCGGATCAGGAATTTGTGGATTGGCAGGTGTATTCTCATAAGAAAATATTCTTCCCATTCCGCTCATCATGTGGTATAAAATATGACAATGAAAATACCAATCACCATATTTTTCCGATGCATGAAATTCAATGGTGTCTGTTTCCATGGGCATAATATCCAAGACTGTTTTTAACGGTGCATATTCTCCTTGTCCGTTCAAAGTGCGAAAGAAATGTCCATGTAAATGCATGGGATGACGCATCATAGAATTATTGGTGAGTATGATGCGAATATTCTCACCTTGTTTAATCAATATCTTATCCGATTCAGAAATCGTTTTATTATCGAGTGTCCATACATAACGATTCATATTTCCGGTAAGCTCAAATTTCAACTCCCGAATCGGTCCTGCAGGTAACGTTGTTTTGACCGGTGCTTTTAGCATGGCATAATTGAGCGTTACAATATTCTCGTTGCTATCAACAATCTCAGGATACATTACCGTATTCATGTCCATCTGTTGCAGACTCATTTTCATTCCCATATCATTCATGGATCCGTCCATGTTCATCATGCCATTCATCATCTTCATTCCCTCAAAGTATTTCAATCGTGGTAATGCGGGAGCATATTTTTTTGTACCTGAACCCAGCCATAAAGAGGTGCTTCGTGTTCTATCTTCTGCGGTTGATAAGAGTTCATAGCTACCTGTATCCGGAATTGTTACGATAACATCATAGGTCTCTGAAACACCGATAATGAGTCTGTCAACATCCACAGGTACCACATCAGCACCATCATTGGCTACCACACTCATTTTACCTCCTGCAAATCTGACCCAAAAATAGGTGGATGCACTACCATTGATAATTCGTAAACGTACTTTATCACCTGGCTGATATTTTTTCTGTTCATCCTGAATCTTTCCATTGGTAAATAAGGCATCATAATAAACATCACTAACATCCATCGCCATCATACGTTTCCATTCATTGGTGATTTTAGTACCGAAATGTTTCTCTTTAATAGCTTGTGCATAGTTCTGCGTAGCGCCTTTTTTGATGGCATACCAGTCTGTGGCAAAATGTAAGGATCGCTCTACTTGATTGGGATTTTCATCAATCCAATCACTTAATAAAACCACTTCTTCATCCTGAGTTACGACCATGGGACAAGGAAAATATAGAATATGACATTTTAGTAGCTTGCTAATAAAACAAAAGCTGGCTAACTACATAACCTGAAAGCTCATTTGGTACCTTTTGAGAGAGTCCGTGCCTGAGTTTAGGACTGATGCTTTTTTGAAAAATATATTAGTGGTGGTGATTTACTCACCAACCCTGTTTATTAAGCTTAA
>NZ_JBHYCW010000045.1:0-15154 GCF_051861365.1 Sediminibacterium sp.
AGCTGAGAAGTTGGGCTGTACTATTAATCTTCAAGTTGCTTGATTATCAATAGATAATTATGAATGTCATTATAAGGAGCGTTCCGACAAAGTCGGAAATCGCGACGAAGGATCTATTCGTAAACTACAAAAAAAACCGCCCCTAAAAGGAAGCGGTTTCTCATTGTATTTACTAACAATTTTCATCATTATTATACCATAGTTGGTCGCCTGACCAATTATGCAGCATTAGCTACAACCCATGCTATTACCACAGTTCAAGCACTTGTAACAAGTACCCGAGCGAATGGTGATATGTCCGCAAGTGTTACAAGCAGGCGCATCACTTTGCATGTTCTTCGCTGCTGCATTTACGGCATCCATTCCACTGTTCTCTGCTTTTACGACTGTTGTTGCACGCTGTAATTTCTGTGGTTGTGCTGCGGGAGTGGTATTCGCTGAAGGAGCGGTTACACGAACACTGCTCAACTCAGGCTTTCCCAGTAATGTAGCATCACCATCATCTTCCCCGGTGTTACCGATGGTTGGACGATCCAGCACATGTACCAGATCTGTTCTTCCTAAGTACTCATAAGCCAATGCACGGAATACAAAGTCTACCAGTGAAGTGGTGGTCTTGATGTTCGGATGGTCTACCATACCGGATGGTTCAAACTTGGTGAACACAAACTTCTCTACAAACTCTTCCAATGGCACACCATATTGTAAGCCTACAGAAACTGCAATAGCAAAACAGTTCATGAAGCTGCGAAGGGTTGAGCCTTCTTTCGCCAGATCAATGAATATCTCACCCAATGTTCCATCTGCATATTCACCGGTGCGTAAGAAGATCACTTGTCCGCCGATCTTCGCTTTTTGTGTAAAGCCACGACGCTTAGCCGGCAATGATTTCTTCTCTACGATAGTAGACAACTGACGCTTCAACTTGGTATCGGTAGAAGCATTCATGCGTTTCTGTACCTCTTCTAATAATTCATCCACAGTCAACTGACTCAGATCAACGATATTAGAACCTGTTTCAACGGCAGCAGTCTCTTCACTTGCAGCCTGCAGCTTGTCGCTTGAAGCATCTTCTTTCTTCTTCTTATCAGATTTATTGCTCAATGGCTGACTCAACTTAGAACCATCACGGTACAATGCGTTTGCTTTCAGACCCAACTTCCAGCTTAACATATAGCAATCTGCGATTTCTTCTACAGATGCTTCATGTGGCAAGTTGATGGTTTTAGAAATGGCACCACTCAAGAAAGGCTGACAAGCACCCATCATGCGGATATGTCCGTAAGCATGGATATAACGCTCTCCTTTCTTACCACATTTATTCGCACAATCAAATACAGGTAAATGTTCTTCTTTCAAATATGGAGCACCTTCAATGGTCATGGTACCACATATAAAGTCGTTTGCAGCATCGATCTGCTCTTCAGTGAATCCTAATGCTTCAAGAAGATTGAAACTCCAGTCTGCATATTGTTCTTCTTTAAAACCTAAGCGTTGCATGCACTCATCACCCAGAGTGAAACGGTTGAAGATAAATCCAATTTCAAATGCGGATTTAGCAGCACCATTCAATTTAGCGATCTCATCAGCTGTAAATCCTTTTGCAGCCAATGTTTCATTATTGATGAAAGGAGCATTTTCAAATGAAGCAGCCCCTACTGCATATTGTTCTATTGCTTTGGCTTCTGTTTCATTGTATCCTAAGTTCTTCAATGCCTGAGGAACAGACTGGTTGATGATCTTGAAATAACCACCACCGGATAATTTCTTGAATTTCACCAAAGCGAAATCAGGTTCCACACCGGTTGTATCACAATCCATTACAAGACCGATGGTGCCGGTTGGAGCAATTACAGTGGTTTGTGCATTACGGTAACCATATTGTTCGCCGAGTTGCACTGCATCATCCCATGCTTTGGTAGCAGCTTTCAACAGGTAATCAGGACAATATTTTGCTTTGATACCTTGTGGCTTGATTTCCAATCCCACATAAGCATCTTCAGCATCATAAGCTGCTGCGCGATGGTTACGCATTACGCGCAACATGTCTTCTTTGTTTTCTTCGTACTTATCAAAAGCACCAAGGAAAGAAGCCATTTCTGCAGATGTCTTATACGACACACCGGTCATGATAGCAGAGATCGCTCCGGCAATACCGCGGGCTTCTTCACTATCATAAGCAATACCACTTACCATCAGCATAGAACCGAGGTTAGCAAAGCCCAGACCCAGTGTACGATAATCGTAAGAAAGCTGTGCCACTTCTTTTGAAGGGAACTGAGCCATCAATACAGAAATCTCGAGTACAGTGGTCCATAAGCGGGTAGTATATTCAAAACCTTCTACATCGAATACATTGGTATCATCATCATGAAACTTACGCAAGTTGATGGAAGCCAGGTTACAAGCCGTATTATCTAAGAACATGTACTCTGAACAAGGATTAGACGCATTGATGCGACCACCTTTTGGACAGGTATGCCATTCATTGATGGTAGTATCGTATTGTGTTCCGGGATCCGCACAACGCCATGCCGCATAAGCGATCTTATCCCATACTTCACGTGCAGGGATTTTCTTCATGGTGCGACCATCAGTACGTGCTTTCAATTCCCAGTCGCCATCTTCTTCCAATGCTTTAAAGAAACTGTTAGGGATACGAACGGAGTTGTTAGAGTTTTGTCCGGATACAGTAGCGTATGCTTCTCCCTCATAACTATTGTCATAACCCGCAGCTACCAGGGCAGCTACTTTTTTCTCTTCTTCTACTTTCCAGTTGATGAAATCCATGATCTCAGGATGATCCAGATCTAGACATACCATCTTAGCAGCACGACGGGTAGTACCACCGCTTTTGATGGCACCTGCTGCACGGTCACCAATTTTCAGGAAGCTCATCAATCCGCTTGAAGTACCACCGCCGCTCAATTTTTCTCCGCCGCCGCGAATTTGAGAGAAATTAGTACCCACACCAGAACCATACTTGAATATGCGGGCCTCGCGTGTCCACAAATCCATGATACCGCCTTCGTTCACTAAGTCGTCGCTCACGCTCAGAATGAAACAGGCATGTGGTTGAGGGCGCTCATATGCATTGGTTGACTTTTTCAGCTTACTATCTTTCGGATCTACGTAATAGTGTCCCTGTGGCTTTCCCGTAATGCCATATACTTCATGCAAACCGGTATTGAACCATTGCGGTGAATTGGGTACACAAGCCTGATTCAGGATACTGTATACCAATTCATCATAAAATATCTGGGCATCTTTTTCAGAAGCAAAATAACCGTAACGCTCACCCCATACACGCCAACAATGTGCCATACGGTGTGCTACCTGCTTAACGCTCGTTTCTCTTCCTACTGAACCATCGGGTTGCGGTACACCGGCCTTGCGAAAATATTTCTGAGCAAGGATATCGGTGGCAATTTGGCTCCACTGTTTGGGAACCTCCACGTTGTTCATTTCAAATACCTTTTCACCATTTGGATTTTTAATTACAGAATCTCTGTAATCGTATTCAAACTGGTCGTACGGACTAACGCCTTCTTGTGTAAAGCGACGTCCGAATTGCAAGCCTTTCTTAGAGCGAGTAGTAGCCATAATGCAGTTCTGATTTTAGCGGTTATTTAATGGGTCCCAGCGGATTAACGAAATGTTAAGCGGTTGACGAAAATATCTTTCCGATTTGATAATCCAAGTCCGTAAATATGCACAGCTTGTGAATAAAGAGTGTGGATTTTTTCGCACCTCAAATCAGGGTTGAATTTGCGGGAATATCCCCCGTTGTGGGAAAGATTTTTTGGTGTTTGCCCTTGTTGAATAAAGAATTTTCCGTAAATAAAATGGTGCAACAAACCGGAAATTCCTGCTTTTTAGCAGCTGTGATTTGCTTTCAACACATTATCTTTCAGGTAAATACGAAACAAACAGGGGTTTAGCGTCTTAAACAAAAACTTTTCTGCATTTTTGCAGTAGCATCTATTTAATACTGAATGAAGCAGGTCATATATCAGCAATTGGCAGAAAGAAAGCAAGCGGGCAAGAAATCCTTCACCGTATTGATTGACCCGGATAAGGTCGATAATGCGAGCATTGAGCAGTTGGTATCACTATCTGTAGAGGCTAAAGTGGACTATTTCTTTTTAGGCGGTAGTCTGGTGATTTCCAGCCATCTGGATGAGTGCATCCAGCAAATCAAAGCCAGCTGTGATATTCCTGTCATTCTGTTTCCCGGCTCCCCTTCTCAGGTAAGTAAATATGCCGATGCGCTTTTATACCTCTCCTTGATTTCCGGACGCAATCCTGAATTATTGATTGGTCAACATGTAATCAGCGCTCCTTTTGTGAAAAAAAGTGGTTTAGAGATCATGCCTACCGGTTATATGGTGGTAGATGGCGGTGCTCCAACCACTGTTTCCTATATTTCTAATGCCACACCTATTCCCGCCGATAAAAATGAAATCGCGATGTGTACGGCCATGGCAGGTGAAATGTTGGGTATGAAATTAATTTATATGGATGCCGGCAGTGGTGCCAAAAGACCCATCACCGAACATATGATTGAAAAAGTAGCCCGCCATATTGAAATCCCACTAATTATTGGCGGAGGTATCACTGATCCTGAAAAAGCCTACCGTAATTGCAAAGCCGGCGCTGATGTGATTGTAATTGGCAATGCCATTGAAAAAGATGTTTCCCTGATTAAAGAAATGAGTGCCGCTATTCACAGCAGTTCCCTTGTACAGCACAACAGTTGATCATTACTATTTTGAATACAAAAGAAATATCCATTAACCCATCCAATGATTGCCGTTAATGGAATTCATGGTTGACCGAATCGGCAATTCTTTTTCTTTGTATAAACTTAACCCTTATGAACAACGTCCCATTGTATTTACCATTGGGCTTTGTAGCCACTGTTTTACTTACTTGTTACTTTTTGGTAAAAGCAGCACATGGTAATCGGATCCTAGCAAGTTTGCTGATCATTTGGATGGTTGGACAAAGCGTTGTAGCCATTACCGGCTTTTATACCAACACGCAAACCATTCCCCCCAGATTTATGGCCATGTTGCTTCCTCCGGTAACACTCATACTCATTATGTTTGCAACCCGCAAAGGGCGAAATTTTATTGATCTATTAAGACCAGATCAACTCAGTCTTTTACATACGGTTCGTGTACCGGTTGAATTTTGCTTGTTCGCACTATACTCCTATCAACTCGTTCCTCAATTAATGACTTTTGAGGGAATCAATTTTGATATCCTATCCGGTATAACAGCACCCCTTATTGCTTATTTCGGGTATCATAAAAAAGTACTCAGTAAACCAATATTGCTGATCTGGAACTTGATTTGTTTAGGCCTTTTAGTGAATATCGCATTCCATGGTATTCTTTCTGTTCCTTCCCCTTTTCAACGTTTTGGTTTTGAACAACCCAATATCGGATTAACTTACTTCCCATACATTTTTCTTCCGGGCTTGATTGTACCTACGGTATTATTTGCACATCTGGTTTGTATGCGTGGTCTTTTAATAAGTAAACAAAAATCTATTTAAGAATAGGCTGGCAGTTACACTGCGTATTTAAACTAAGTTGATAACTATCAACTGATTATTCATTCCTTAATGTCCCCCACACAGTAACCATTTAGCCGTGCGCTTTCTCATTTTACAAGGTCACCTGTAAATATTGTAAGAATAAAAAGGAAATCTATAAGTGTCAATCCCTTTCTAAAACCCATATTGCAAATGATATACCCTTCATAATTTGAAGAGACTAAAGAGCCAATAATATTATACATGGGTAATGAATCAACAATCCCTAGAATTTTACAAACAACCTATATTCCTACCGCTGAATTCTACAGTCAGGTCATTGACAGCCTGCTGGATTACTCCATTTTTACCCTGAATACTGAATTGGCTATTAATAGCTGGAATGCAGGTGCCACAGGTATATTTCAATATGAATCCGAAGAAATACTTGGCCAGCCATTCCACACCATTTTTACCCCTACTGATATTGCCGATGGTATACCGGAAAAAGAAATAGAACAGGCTATTAAAGAGGGAAAAGCAATCGATAACAGATGGCATATATGCAAAGATGGAAAAAAAATTTTCGCTTACGGACTGGTATTCCCGCTTTTAGGTGTGGATGGTGAAATGCTTGGCTTCGTTAAAATACTCAGAGACATCACGGAAAAAAAAGCTACTGCTGATGCCATTGATGTATATGTAAAAGACCTTGAAATTTTAAATACACATAAAGATCATGTGATTGCATTATTATCGCATGACCTGAGAAGTCCATTAATAGGTTTTATCAGTTTACTCGAACATACCAGCACTCATCTACATGAAATCAATATAACTGAACTAAAAAACATACTCAACCTTTTACATACATCTGCCCGCAAAGAATTGGATCAACTAGATAACCTAGTAGAATGGGGAAGAATTAAATATGCTTCTGAAACATTTTCACCCACTGATGTGAACTTAGCCCATATATTAAAAAGGGTATATGGAATACTCTCCGGAAATATTCTCACAAAAAATATTGAACTAATCTCGCATGTAGAAGATCCGTTTATGGTATTTGCAGATATTAAAATGTTGCAGTCGATTTTACAAAACATCATATCCAATGCCATTAAATTTTCACATCAAGGAGGTATTATTAGTATTACTGCTACCAAACAGGAAAACAGTATACTAATTACCATAACAGACCATGGAGTTGGCATGAACAAGGAAACCCTTGCACATATTTTCAAACCACAGTTAAGCCGCCTTACTGAACGGAGGACCAATGATGTAAGTGCAGGAATTGGATTATTACTCTCCAAAAATCTCGTCGAAAAGCACGGTGGTAAAATATGGGCAGTAAGTAAAGAAAATGAGGGTACTAGCTTTTTTTTCTCATTAATGGCAGTTACAAAAGCAGATGACAGCCTGAAAGAAAATAGAAAAGCATTTTTTGAAGACTATCAAACAACAGAAGACAATAACAACACCGCATTATAGTATCATACACACGCCAATCTCCATTCTATAACAAAAACAAGAAACAACCATGAAAATCCATATCAAGTACATGGTATCATTTCGATGTAAACTGGTAGTAATAGAACAACTTGACAAACTAGATATTGATTATTATGAGGTATTGCTCGGTGAAGTATCTATAAAGGGAATCATAACTGATGAACAAAGAGAAAAGTTAAGAATTGGTCTATTGAAAAAAGGGCTTGAGTTAATGGATGATAAAAAAGCAATGCTGATTGAAAAAGCAAAAACCATCATTATAGAAATGGTCCATTATTCCAACGAGCCCCCCAATACCAATTACTCAGATTTTATCAGCGAAAAATTAGGTTGTAGCTATACTTATATAGCCAATCTTTTTTCCGATGTTACCGGAACTACTATTGTCAATTTTATTATTGCCCATAAAATTGAACGTGTAAAGGAATTGTTATTATATAATGAGCTTACACTTACTGAGATCAGTTATATGCTGCAATACAGCAGTGTAGCACATTTATCTAATCAATTTAAAAAGATTACCGGATTAACACCTACCTATTTCAAACAAATGCGTCAATTCAGAAAAAGAATTCAACTGGAAGAGGTTGGAAGTTTTGATGAAATAGGAAATGAAAATAAAAACAATACCCTTTAATAATTTTTATTACATTCTGCTCAATAATGCTCAGCCTTCTTTTCGCCTGCTAGTATTGAAACCGGGAGTTTGTTTCCTTTTGGTGGTAGTAGACAGGTAGCATGAGGTGTAAAAGCACAAGGTGGATTGAATGCTTTATTAAAGTCTAGAACTGTGATTCCATCCACACCGGGCATCACCGCATACAAATACCGACCTGAAGCATAGGTTGATCGTCCACTAGTTTGATCACCAAAAACAATAAAAAGCTTATCCCCTTCCTGTAATGCATCCAGACTATAGGTTTCACCTTGTAAAGTGAACAACAGTTTACCTGGTGATAACTGTTGTGTTATTTGTCCCAGTACATTGGCTACAGGAATCTTCGTCGGAAGAAGCGAAGGGATCAGCTTTGCTTGTATACGAAACAATGTATCTATCGGGAAGCAGGGAATAGACTGTAAAGCATCTACAGCCGGATGTTTTATATCGCGGAAACGGATTCCAATCAACTCATCTCTTTGTAATAAGGTCCAACGATAATGAGCAAATGACATTTGTATGGGTTGCACTGAATCGGGATGAAACACCGTCACTTCTTTTTGCATCACCCCATTAGAGCGTATGGCTATATTTTTCTCCAAGACTTGCTTTACAATATTCCCTTTTCTTTCAAAATATCCAACCCGTGCAGGAAAGGAAGGAATAGGAAAGCGAATATCATCTGTAGCAGTACCGCCAAAATATTGTTTACCTTCTTTAATCCAGAAGAGCCCTGCCAAATTGAGCCAGCCTTGCTCTGATTTTAATTCAAGTAGTCGTTCTTTTTTCCATTGATCTATTTCCTGATAATAAAGATCTTGTGCCAAACATTGTTGCATCAAGAAAAGTGACAAGGTAAATATGTATTTGCGAATCATTAGCTGGCTCATTGGTGCATGAATGATCTGTGTAATTTCGTCATTTTGTTAATTTTCAAAGCAGAATATTTAATTTTTCTCCGGAAAAGAAAATTGTTTACGAACTTTACAATATCCCGGCAGATAGTACATTCCTACACCTAAACGTAGTCAATGCCTGGAAAACATAATGCCATATCGATTTTTCAAACAGCTATTGCAGCGGTACACCCTTCCAATCTTGTTTCAAAATATATTCAATTGGCAGATGCTGTTGTGACGATTGGTCAACAATCTTTACCATTATCTACTGATCAAAAGATTTTTGTTATTGGAGCCGGAAAAGCAACAGCAGCCATGGCTTTAGAAACAGAAAGAATTCTTGGTGACCACATCTATAAAGGATGTATCACAACAAAGTACCAACATGCTATTGTACTCGAAAAAGTAGCTTGTTGGGAAGCAGCTCATCCCGTTCCTGATCAAAACAGTTTTCTGGCAGTTAAAAACACGATTCAACTATTACAAGAAGCTACAGCAAACGATATCATTATTTGTTTGTTAAGCGGGGGGGCTTCTTCTTTATGGGCAGATGTTCCTGAAGAAATTTCACAATCTGATATGCAAATCGTTTTTGACAGGCTGTTAAAATGTGGAGCCACTATTCATGAAACCAATACGGTACGTAAACACTTATCAAAAATCAAGGGCGGACAATTATTACGTTATGCACCTAATAGCAAATGGTTTACCCTTATTCTATCTGATGTACCGGATAATGATTTATCTGTTATTGCAAGTGGCCCTACTGTTGCGGATAATAGTACTTACGAAGATGCACTGGGTGTACTGAAAAAATATCAACTGGAAGAAGTGATTCCGACGCGAGTATGGGAATACTTACAAAGGGGTGCTAAAGGTTTATTTACAGAAACGGTTAAATACAATGATCCGTTATTGAATATTGTAACGAATATAATGATAGGAGCGAATGACATAGCGATAAAAGCTGCATCTGAAAAGGCACAGACAATGGGTTATCAGGTACACCGTTTAGATCCATTACATGGAGATACAATCATTACAGCACAAGCGATTATTGAATTTTGTAAATCTTTTACAGGTTCATTGCCTGCATGTATAGTCACCGGAGGAGAAACGACCCTACAAGTAACCGGAACGGGTATTGGAGGACGAAACCAACACATGGCACTCACAGCTTTGATTGAGATGAAAAAAAGAAAAGACAATGAAACCTATTCACTTACTTTTTTGGCAGCAGGAACAGATGGTACTGATGGACCAACAGATGCTGCCGGCGCCATTGCAGATATAGAATCAATAGCCATCAGCGTTCAAAAGAAATTAGACCCGGATACCTATTTCACGAATTGTGATGCCTATTCCTTTTTTAAACAGACCGGAGGATTATTAAAAACAGGTCCCACACAAACCAATGTAATGGATCTGGTATTGGTTTTAATAGAATAAGTGACCAGTTCAAAATAAGGAATGTATTCTTTCACCAAATGTTTAGTTCATGTCTCTTAGACAATTTATTGCATCTAGAAAATTTTTACGCCCATTTAGCTTTTTAAAAGATACAGCCACCAATAGCTGGAATGAAATCGCCAGTTTATTTGGATTAGATGATGATGTATTTTTCAACCCGCTCCATCAAAAAATTGAATCACCGGTTAAAGTCATTTTGATTGGTGCAGGACATCGTGGAAATATTTATGCAAGCTATATGCTCGAATATCCGGAAGAAATGAGGATTGTTGCCGTAGCGGATGCAAGCTTATCAAGAAGAAAACAAGCAGCTGAAGCGTATAATATTCCTGATCAATATTGTTTTAGCGATTGGTCTGAAATATTCAACCAGCCAAAATTTGCTGATGCAGTAATTATAGCAACACCTGATCAATTACATACACAACCCTGTCTTGCCGCACTTGATGCCGGGTATGATGTACTGCTGGAAAAACCCATTGCACCTACAGAAGAAGAATGCCGACAAATCTTACAAAAAGCTAAAGAAACCGGAAAAATTGTGGGCGTTTGTCATGTACTACGCTATTCTCCTTATTTCCGTGAGTTAAAACAAGTAATAGATGCAGGATTGATAGGTAATATCATTAGCATGCAACACATGGAGCCGATTGAACACATACACATGAGCCATTCCTATGTAAGAGGCAAATGGCGCAACAGCAAAAAAGCGACTCCGATTATTCTCGCGAAATCATCACATGATACCGACATCATACGATGGCTGGTGAATAGTCCGGTTCATGATGTTCACTGCTTTGGCAATTTAAGTTGGTTCACCAATCGCAATGCACCGAAAGGAAGTACTGAAAGATGTACAGATGGTTGCGCTGTTGAAGGAACATGCCCCTATTCAGCTATTCAAATCTATTACCGTGACCGAAAAAGACTCTATGTATTTGATCCACCCGCAGAAGAAGATGATTGGGGTGAACATATTTTAGAACAACTCAAAACAACTGATTATGGAAGATGTGTGTATAAAATGGATAATGATCAACCCGACCACTTAACAGTAAACATGTTATTTGAAAATGGTGTTACCGCAGCGTTTTCCATGGAAGCCCATGTTTCTTATGAAGGAAGACGAACACGCATCATGGGCTCAGCAGGTGATATCATGGGTGATATGGAAACTTTTGTACTAACAGATTTCAAAACCAGAAAGCAAACATCTTGGAGTCTGAAAACCGATCCACATGGCGGTGGTGATCATCGACTCGTGAAAGACTGGCTCCAAGCGGTTTATCAGCAAGACAAAAATTTACTCAGTTCATCCATTGAGGTATCCGTTGAAAGTCATCTGATGGCTTTTGCTGCCGAAAGGAGTCGGCAACAGAGAACCATAGAAGATGTTAGATTATAACGATCTACATTTCTTTTGTAATTTATTTTTCAATTCTACCTATGTCGACTACTCAAAAACTCAATACCTGGAAAGCAACTGCCATCAGTGGAAATGACATTACTTCATCCTGCTTGTATGTTTCAGCAATTACCATTGCTATGTCCGGACAGTATGCTTGGATTGCATTGTTGATCGTAGCTGCCGTATTATTCTTATTCAGAAAGATTTATGGTGAAGTAGTTGGCGCATTGCCTTTAAATGGGGGCGCATATAATGTATTATTGAATACCACTTCTAAAACCAATGCCTCGGTTGCAGCTTGTTTAACCATTCTATCTTATATGGCTACCGCTGTTATTTCTGCGAGTGAAGCCATGCATTATTTGCACCACAGTTTACCTCAAATCAATATTATTCTAGCTACCCTTTTATTGTTATTCTTTTTCCTCTGTCTTACTATTGCCGGAATTTCGGAAAGCGCCATTGTTGCACTTGTTATATTTATCATCCACATGGCATCGATGGCTTTACTTGTAATAAGTGCTATTTATTTTTTAGTGACTCATGGAACTTCTGTTCTCGTTGAAAATTTCTCTTTACCCATTCGAGGAGGAAGTTTTGGAATGGCTTTATTTTTTGGATTTAGCGCAGCATTATTAGGCATTTCAGGGTTTGAGAGTTCTGCTAATTTCGTTGAGGAACAACAAAAAGGAGTGTTCCCTAAGACACTTAAAAATATGTGGCTAGCTGTATCCATCTTAAATCCTTTGATTGCATTTTTAGCAATTGGAGTCATGCCGGTAGCTGAAGTAGATGCCCACCAACAATCATTACTAAGCCACATGGCATCTTTAACAGGCGGACAATGGCTGGCAACCATCATTTCATTAAATGCAGTATTGGTATTGAGCGGTGCCGTGCTTACTTCTTTTGTAGGCGTTAATGGTTTGATTAAACGTATGACCTTAGACAGAGTATTGCCCCAGTTTCTATTAAAAGAAAATAAACGAGGTAGTAGCTATCGTATATTGATTACATTTTTTCTGCTCTGCATCTCCGTATTAATGGTTACAAAAGGTGCGCTGGGTCCGTTAGCAGGTGTCTATACCATTTCGTTTTTATTGGTGATGATCTTTTTTGCATTGGGCAATCTTATACTGAAAATCAGAAGAGCAAGATTACCCAGGCCTGAATACGCTTCTCCATTATTTGTTCTGATTGCTTTAATGGGAGTATCGATTGGACTGTATGGAAATGTCAAAATGCATCCGGAATATCTGGTGGTATTCTTACAGTATTTTGTTCCTACCATGTTATTGATCTATGCTATGTTGAACAGGAATCATATCTTGGAATTTATATTGACCATATTAAAATCCATAACAACCGAATTAAGAAAACTTTCTTTATTGAGTCACCTTGTCATCAACAAGTTTCTGGACAAACTACATGCGCAAGATTTTGTGTTCTTTTCAAAAGGAGATGATATTGCCACACTGAATAAAGTAATGATTTATTTACAGGAGAATGAGATCACCAGAAAAATCAGAATTGTGACGGTATTATCTGAACACCAGCCTCCTCCGGAACAATTTCTAAAAGACTTTGAAGTATTGGACAGAGCTTATCCCGAAATTAAAATGGAGTACATTACATTGGAAGGGAAATTTGGACCTGAACTGATTGATCAGTTAAGCACAGAATGGAAGATACCTAAGAACTTTATGTTTATCAGCTCTCCGGGTGATAAATTTAGTTACCGAGTAGAAGACTTAGGCGGTGTTCGTTTAATTCTATAAAACTAATTTTCATGATAGCACTATACATAACAATAGCCATTATTTGTGTAGGGATATTTCTGTTTGTAAAAGAATACTTTAGTATTGATACTACTTCAATTTTAATCATGGCATTATTTATTGTCACTGGAGTATTAAGTCCGGAAGAAGGATTTTCAGGATTTAATCACCCAGCTACTTTAACCTTAGGCTGTATGTTTGTGGTGAGCGCTTCGGTTTTCAAGAGCGGGATGATTGATGGCCTTTCTCAAAAAATTGTTAGGCTAGCAAGGATACACTATATTATTGCTTTAATTATTTTTTGTGTCACATCAGCATGTTTATCTGCTTTTATTAATGACGCTGCTGTTGTTGCCCTTTTGATACCTATGGCATTGTCGGTGTGTCATCAGGCAAATATTAGTCCTTCAAAACTGCTTATCCCAATATCATTTGCTGCTTTATTCGGAGGAACTTGTACACTCATTGGAACTTCAACTAATATTCTGGTAAGTAGCTATGCAGAAAAAAGTGGTTTAATGGGTTTTGGCATGTTTGAATTTTCAAAAGCGGCTCTTTGCTTGCTGGCAATAGGTTTGTTATATCTGTTTTTCATTGCCCCTTTTCTTTTACCAAATAGAAAAAGTACAATGCCTACTAATGGGATTCAAAAGGCAGAAGAATATGTAGCCGAATTAGTAATTCTTCCAGAAAATAAGGACGCAGGTAAACCTATTGCTAAATCATCAATTCTGCGTGACTTAAATGTTCAAATTATTTTTTTAAAAAGGGGGGCAGCTATTTTTGAGAACCCTTCTACAGAGATCATTTTACAAGAGCAAGACATTTTAAAAATCGCTGCTGATCCTGTTACATTACAAGCCATTCAAAAAAATACTTCCATAGCTTTCAAAGGAGAAACTCAAAGAACAGAAACTGAACAAAAGGGTTATAAAATTTATGAAGTGATGATACCATATGGTTCAAATCTTGCAAATTTTTCATTGAAACATTTGAATTTCATGGATCGGTATCATGCTACTGTTATTGCAATAAGACACCGCAATGAAACAATTCTACATAATATCACTGATGTAATACTAAAAGAAGGTGATATGCTTTTATTGTATACTGATGATGAAGCCATGCAACAATTGATTCAGGCTGGCCAAGTTATTTCACTTTCTACTTATTCGAATAAACAAGTAAATTATAAAAAAGGGATACCCGCTTTACTCATAGCAATTGGAGTTGTAGTAGCCGCAGCTACAGGACTTACTTCTATATTGATTAGTGCCATGATTGGCTGTGTAGTATTGGTAACTACTGCTGTCATTAAACCTAAAGAAGCATATGATGCAATAGAATGGAAAGTTATTTTTATGATGGCAGGGGTTCTTTCTATGGGAAAAGCATTGGAAAAAACAGGAGGTGCAGATTTAATTTCAGAGCAGCTTGTCGATTTACTAGGTTCACTTGATCCGAGATGGATTTTAGGTATTATTTATATAATTGCTGTACTTTCTACTAATATATTGTCTAGCAAAGCAACCGCTGCTTTGTTATCACCTATCGTAATTAGTATTGCTCAGTCGTTACAAGTCAGTGAAAAACCCTTTTTGATAGCTGTTATGTTTGCTTGTTCTCTTACTTTTATGTCGCCAGTAAGCTATCCAACAAATACCATGGTCTATTCACCAGGAAATTATCAGTTCAAAGATTATATAAAAGTTGGAACTCCTTTGAATATCATTATTTGGCTAGCAGCGTGTTTTATAATTCCCTATTTTTTCCCATTCAAATAGTCGTTTATCTGTTCTATATTTTTTCATTATTGTCCGACTAAATTTATTGTAAATTCTTTGTAAACTGCAGCGGGTCGTCAATTTGAAAGATTTTAATAAT
>NZ_JBHYCW010000046.1:0-14069 GCF_051861365.1 Sediminibacterium sp.
AGGATGACCGGTTTTGTATTGTCCTATTCCCCAAAGGGTATCAAGAACCTTTCAATGGGTATGGCGTATGCTTCTTACCGATATGCTGATACTACTTTACGATCTTCTTCATTGGGTTCTTTGTTTTTCCGTTACGCAATGCCCAAAGATCATGCAGAGATATATGCAGAATATGGTCGCAGTGATAAGATGATGAGTCCTTTTGCCATGTTCCAAGATTCTGTACCTTATGGCTATACGGTAGGATTTAGGAAAATGGTGCCCACCAAAAGAAAAGGGGATTTTATCAGCATATCCGCAGAGATCTCTCATTTGGGATTACCCAAAGCAAAACTGATCTTGGATCGAAATAATCCTTTTGGTCCGCCCAATGCCAATTCCTATAGCTGGTATACCAGTGCCAGCATACGTCATGGGTATACTCATTTTGGACAAGTGATGGGCGCAGCTATCGGACCGGGCAGTAATAGTCAGACATTGAATATAGCCTGGGTATCGGGTCATAATCAACTAGGCATGCAATTACAACGTGTAATGCGGAATACTGACTTTTATTATTATAACTATTTTAATGGTACAACAGGCTCAGGAACATCTTCCGGTGAGACCCGGGCATTTTGGGTAGATATCTCTGCCAGCCTATTCGCACAATGGCAATTCAAACAACTGATGATTGCCGGGTCTATTGATCATCTCAGTTCTATCAATTATAAATGGTTAAAACTGGATGGAGATTTCGGAAGTCCATCCACACTTTCTGATAAAAAGAATTTTCAGATTCGGTTATCGATGAGGTATGATATTGCGTGGTGAAGAAGCTGCGAGCTACGAGCTGTGAGCTGTGAGCTTTTTCGCCTGCGGCGAGACTAGCACCTAAAACCTAGTACCCTGCACCTGATAACCCGATAACCCGATCACCCATGACCCTTTTTCTCCTCCGTGCTTATGGCGATTTTTTGATTGCGGTGAATGTGGCTTCTAGAAGCACAAATAGGGAGTCTATTTTTTTGATCGCATCTAAACATTTGGAACCATTGTATGAAGTGATAGCACCTGAACTTCCTGGGGCTATTCAGATTCGCTTTGTGGATTTTTCGTTGGATAAACAATTGATGCGTTGTTTTACGAATCGATTTCTTTTGCATCCACATACCCTTACGGAATTATATTCCTTACGTCGATTGATACGAAAGGGTTTCGCCTCAGGCGAGATGAGTGGGGAGTTGTATTTGGAACAACAAAAAAGAATATTTTTTCCGCGTTTTTTTTGTGGGATGCATTTTCGTCCGGTCGTAACGCGTGGGAAAGTTTATGAAGCGTATGCACGCTTTTTTTCTGTCCCGATGCATCAATTGGAAACATTTGAACGAGGTCAGCAGGAGATACAAAATATATTGATCGTTCCTGATTCCAGACAACCCATCAAAGTAATTCGAAGCGAAATAATTCAACAGCTACAAGATCATTATGCTCGTTCTGCTCAATTGGTTACGGTGGCTTATTTCAAACAAATACCCAATGGTGCAAATGGTCATGTGGTTGTGTATGAAAATTTTCATGAGTTGATTCAATTGATCAAAGCAACGGATCTGCTGATTGGTGGTGATAGTTTACCCGTGCATCTAGCCCAATTATTGGGAATACCGCATCATATATTGTATCCGGGTACTAAATCCACTGATTTTTTTACACCTTATGCTTTACAACATCGAACCTATCATTGCTTTGAGGATTTACGATCAGGAACAAACTTTTTAATAAATGGGCATTAAGATTCAAGGATATATTGTGGGTTCTATTCGGGAAACGGATCGGGTGGAAAATATCCGGCAATTGAGATCGCAATTACCCTTGCTTGAATTGGAAGAAGCTATTTATCCGGCTTACACCCATGTACCCTTTAAGAAGCAATTATTGGATTTGTCTTATGCCAGAACAGGTCATCGATTGCGGGAAGGAGAATTGGGTTGTTTGTTGAGTCACCGACAGGTATGGCGTAAGATCGTTAACAGTGATGCAAATGCAAATACTTTATTTTTAGTGCTTGAATCGGATAGTTACATTCAGGATCTCAACGTTCTCGAAAATAATTATCAGGATATGTCTGGTCGGTATGATCTTTTTTTTTGGGGTGCGTGGGAGGGACATATGCAATTATTTCGAAGTACACGCAGGGCATTGAATAGCAGATATGATGTGGGTACGCCTTTTATTAAAACGGTATATTGTACCTACGGATATTCATTGAACAAAAAGGCGGCAGCTTATCTTTTAAAGCAAACCGGAAAGATTACTCACCCGGTGGATCAGTTCAAATATTTTATAACAGACGAAACAATTAGTATAGGAGGTGTAATGCCGGAATTGATCAGTACGAATGGGAAAAAGACAAGTTATATCCGTTCACCTAGGAATCAATTCAAGGAACGTATTTTTTTGAGTTTACTTGATTTGAGAAATCGTATTTACTGTTATTTTAAATAATAGCATGTTGTGCTATTTATATCATCAAAATAGGATTAGGTATTTTAGCCTCTAGATATCGTAACTAAAGGCTTTTCCTTCGGTTACTTTTTTCACCTTGTCTGCCGGTAGGCAGGTCTTGATATACCTAAAGGCGGACAAGCAGAAAAAAAAGCGCCCTTCGTCGCATTTCCCGACTTGCAGTCGTGATGCTCCTCAGGGTGACAGTGGATTGAGAAATAAAGAGCGAAGAGAATTGGCAAAGCCAATTCTCTTCGCTAGTTCACCCCCCAGTTATGCTGTCATTCTGAGGAGCATTAATAACCAAAGGTTATTATCTGCGACGAAGAAGTTGTTGTTAGATGATAGAAGTTTTGTAGGAGGCGAGTCTTCGGTTACTTTTTTCACCTTGTCTGCCGGTAGGCAGGTCTTGATATGCACCAAAGGCGGACAAGCAGAAAAAAAAGCGCCCTTCGTCGCATTTCCCGACTTGCAGTCGTGATGCTCCTTAGGGTGACAGTGGATTGAGAAATAAAGAGCGAAGCTGTGCTTCAGCAATTGGATATTTCCAATCATCATGTATGTTTTTTAAGGGTTTCAAGAAGCGATTTTATAGCGTATGAAATTTTTGGGTATTCAATTTTCCAGACAATATTTGGTGAATTTGGTCACTACCTTTTTATCGCAAGCTTGTAGTGCCGGATTGATCATCCTGTTGATTCCTGTTTTAAACGAAAGGTTCAGCATAGAGGAGTTTAGTAATTATGGGGTTTTACTGAATATCATCTTGTTTACTTCTGCATTTGACCTAGGGTTGAATCTAGGATTGATGCGTCGATTGATTCAAGAGCCATTGCGCGCATCTGTATTGGTCAGTTCTTCTTTCTTTTTTTATCTCCTGCTCTTTTTGATTGCTTTTCCGGTTTTTCTATGGTTGTATCATTCGAAACTATTGGTAAATGGTGCACATTTTTTTGCTTATGCTTTACTTACTTCTTTACTGGTATTACAAACAGTGGTAGCCGCATTATTTGATGTAATACTGCATTCTGCTAATAAAATATTTATTTGTAAGCTAATCAGGATTGGGAAAACAACGCTTGAATTTATCGTATTGTATTACTGTAGCACAGAAGGTTCTGCTGTTTTATTATTGTTGGCAAGTAGTGTGGTTAATGTACTGTATATCGGTACTTTATTTTTCTTCTCTAAGAAAGAAGCAGATTTTGTAATTTCTATTCACCAGTTTAGTTGGGTTGCATTGGTAGATCATATTCGTTACAGTTTCTGGTATTTTTTAAATGCTATTAGTGTAGTGATTGTATTTAATTCTCAGATCATATTACTCAATCATCTAATTACTAAAGCAGAAGTAGCCAATTATTTTCTGGTGACACGTTTTTTAGATGTAGTTCGTATGGGAGCTACTAATTTTACCATTATTTTATTTCCAACATTGGCTCAGCAGGAGGTAAGGGGTGAATGGAAGCAATTGAGAGCTACTTATTTTAAAGTATTGAAAAGCGTGTTCTTTTTATGTGTTGGGATATTACTGTTTTTGTTGACTGCAGGAAAAATGGTATTTACATATTGGAGTGGACAAAGCGGAGAAGAGATTGAACAACTGTTCACGCTGTTTTCTGTTTTTACCTTACTCATTGTACTGGATAATGTATCTGCTGTTTTTCTACATGCTTTTCGTTTGAATAAAGGGCAAACCATTCTTTCTATTGGACAGGGTTTGATGGGGTTACTGATTGGATATTTTCTCCTCCCTTCATATGGTATTGTGGGGATGACTATTGGCTCCATTATCGCTTTACTGACGACAAACTTTATTTATAATCCTACGTACTTGATTTGGCAATTCAAAAAGAAGATAGCAACAAAACACGAATTGCCAATCTGATATTTCCATTTTTTCTGAAACAGATGGTGGCTTCTTCTTCTTTTATCTCCCTCCTTGCAATTATTTTCCCGGGATGGTTTTGTAGACCATTTGTTCTTTTTTGATTCCTTTTTTATACTGTCGTAAAATATCTGCCATTTCTTTTTTGGGATGTCTCGGGAAACGGGAATAGTCTGCGCCAATGGGTTTTGTATGGTGCATCACGATATGGTCTATGATGGCAATACTATTTTTAGGATACCCTAATAAATACGGCCATAGATAATCATATCCCCAACCGGAATAGTTGGTTTTGAAACTGTCTTTTAGTTTTAGTAAGGTATCCAGATCCATCAATGGGGCCAATACTTCCACAAAGTTGGTATAGCGCAGAAAGGAGCCTGGCTTGGGTTCGGTGAGTGGGTGTGATACATAGCCTTTCATAGCCGGCTGACAAAGTTGTAACTGATAATCTGCAGCAAGTATAAATAGCTCATTAATTTTTGCAGTGGATATAGACACATCATTGTCTGGCATCCAAATGTATTGATAAGACTGTAAGGTGTTAGCATGATTTGTTATCCAGTCGGATAGTAAATGGTATTTCATGCCGATGGCTCTGTGAAAGTAAACAGACTCCTGTGCATAGGCTGATGCTATTGCATCATTACGACCATAATAGATCAAACAGAGATCGAAATTTGCTTGTCCGGAAATCCACTCCGTATGTAGAGACTCATCTCCAACCGTACTAATAATCAGGTTCTTCATGTTGTAAGATTGCGTATAAAGTTCAGGGCTGATTCAATTACCTGGTGCATATCGTAATATTTGTATTCTGCCAGTCGTCCTCCAAAACTTACTTTCGGTTCTTGATCTGCTAATGCTTTGTATTTAGCATAGATGGTATTGTTAGGTGTATCATTCACCGGATAAAACGGTTCGCTTTCGGATGCTTTGTACGGAACAGGATATTCATAACTGATCCAGGTATGTGGAAGATCAACAGGGTCGAAATGTTTGTGTTCAATGATGCGTGTATAAGCTGTTTCCACATCTGTAAAATTCATCATCGCTACACCTTGGTAATTGGGTACTTGCGCTTTGAATTCATGGGTAAATGTTTGTGTTTTATATTCCAGTTCCCCAAAGCGATAATCATAAAATTTATCGATCGGTCCGGTATAAATCACCCGATCGTGGGTAGGTAATTCATCTTTGAAATAATCTGTATTCAAACGCAGTTCAATACCCTTTAGTAATTGGGAGAAAATTTGCGTATATCCGCCGATCGGAATACCCTGGTATGTATCGTTGAAATAATTGTTATCATACGTAAACCTAACAGGAAGTCTTTTGATGATGCTGGCCGGTAGTTCGGCAGGGTCTTTTCCCCATTGTTTTTGCGTATATCCTTTGATCAATTTCCGATACACATCTGTACCCACCAATTTGATGGCCTGCTCTTCGAGATTTTGAGGTTCCTGTGTAATATGGGCAGACTGTGTTTCAATGATGGCTTTTGCTTCTTGGGGTGTTGTGATGTTCCATAATTTGGCAAAGGTCCACATATTGAATGGGAGAGAAAAGATCTCACCCTTATAATTGGCAACAGGACGTAAGGTAAACTGATTGAAGGCGACGAATTGATTGATCCATTGCCATACTTCGGGATTGGAAGTATGAAAGATATGTGGTCCATACATGTGCAGATGGATGCCGTTTCTTTCTTCGGTATAGCAATTGCCACCAATATGGTTTCTGGAGTCAATCACACATACGCGTTTACCTCTTTTGGTTAATTCATGTGCACAGATGCTGCCAAAAAAACCGGCTCCAACAATCAGGTAATCAAAAGAAGGTTGCGTCATCTGCGATTTATTATGGCACTTTGGTAGAGGCAGACATGAATTCAGTGGATCATGTCCTTCAGACTCATGGCAAATATAGTTTTTGTGCCTTAAAATTGCTTTATTTGCTCTACAAGTCATGAAATGAATGAGTGTATTTAAACGGATCTACTTTAATTTTTTTGTTTTTGTGTATCTGTTGTATGCGCTATTCAACAAAGGAATTGCATACTCCTATCTGAGTGAGGTATTGATTGTAGTGGGATTGTTAATGGTATTATGGGATCTGCGATCTTATGAATTTGTCTGGGACAAAAGAATGGCATTACTAACGCTGTTCATGTTGATGGCAACCTTATATATTGGCAGGGGCATATTGGAAGGTTATGGTATTGTAGATGTAGTCCGTGATTCTGTAGTGTTTAATTATATCATTTTTGCCTTTATTGTCTATTACTTTAAAGATGCATTGCCCTATTTGAAACAAAGACTAATAACGATTTACAAGTGGTATCCGTTATGTATGTGTTGTTTTTTTCTGCTGTCTTCTTACTCCACTTTTTTCCGTGAGCTGATCATTTTTGGGGATCAGCGTATTTTTTTATACAAGTTTGGTGATATGGGGGTCCATTTATTCATTGCCAGTATTTTTTTACTGAATGGATATATTAACATGCCAAAACGCTTTTTAATACTACAATGGATACTGATTGCTTACCTGTTCTTGATTGTATCGTCTTATAGCAGATCTGGGATGATATCTTTTATTATACCCATGGGGGTGTTTTTCTTGCTGACAAAAAATCGTGCATTAAAACAACAAATGATCAAGCTCATCAAGTATGCACCACTGATTGTGATACTTGCCATGCCTTTATATTTATCTACTAACTTGGAAGAAAATTTTCAGGGTAGATCACTGAGTATTCAGCAGCTAAAAGAAAATGCAGTAAGTATCTTTTCATCCGGTGAGGAAGGAACTACTTTGAGTGATAATAAAGTATGGAGATTGGTTTGGTGGGCGAGGATTGTAGACTATACTTTTTTGGGAGAGTATTTTCTATGGGGCAGGGGTTTGGGGATGAGTTTGGCGTCAACTGATGATGTAGATTATGACCCTACCGAAGGCAATCTTCGATCGCCACACAGTTTTCACATGACAGTATTGGCTCGATTTGGAGTGCCCATTTTTTTTCTATGGTTATACTGGATGTATTTGCATCTGAGAAATATTCGTAGACCGGATCTGGATCCATTTATGCTGGTATTGTTATCCATCAGTTTCTCTTTTTTGATCAATGCATCTTTTGATGTGTTCTTGGAAGGACCGATGGGTGCTATGCCATTCTGGATATTTGTTGGATTGGTGTATGCGGAGGAATCATTTGGGAATGCATCCGCAAGAGAAGTTGCCGGTTCTGTTGCGTTCAATAAAAATTAATACATGCAGATCGATCCATTACTCATCAATCACTTGCATTTTCAATGACAACATACCAATCGTATTGCGGATTTAAAAGTATCGAATCAGAACAAAGCCTTTTATTTGTAGCACGTATATAGAAAGAAACATCCTATGATTGCTGTTTTGAACGTTCCCATTTATGATCAGGATATACCATCAGTTGTTGCTGAAATGGTCACCGATATACGAACAGGAACTTCAAAAGGTAAAAACAGGTGTGTGAGTGCTACGGGCGCTCATGGATTGATTGAAGCGCAGAAAGACCCGGATTTTCATGCACTATTGCAGCAATTTCATACGAATTTACCGGATGGAATGCCGGTGGTATGGGTAGGTAGGTTAAAAGGAGCCAAAAGAATGCGTCGCTGTTATGGTCCTGATTTTTTTGAAGCTTTGATGAAAGCCACTGCCCATGAACCTATTCGTCATTTTTTTTGTGGCGGGAAGGAAGGTGTTGCAGATGAACTAAAAAAAGCAGTTGGTCGTAAATTCATGAATTATGGGGTGTCGGGGGTGTTCTGTCCGCCCTTCAGGGACATGAGTACTGCCGAAATGGAAGCATTGGGGCAACAGATTCAAGCATCAGGGGCTCATATTGTGTGGATCGGTATCAGTACCCCCAAACAGGAGAGATTTGCGAGAAAACTGAGTGAGTATGTGCAAACGGATTATATCATCACTGTAGGTGCTGCTTTCGATTTTCATACCGGACGGGTCAAGCAAGCGCCTAAATGGATGCAAAACATGGGTTTAGAGTGGTTTTTCCGGGTATTAATGGAGCCGAAACGATTGTATAAACGATATTTGGAAATAGTTCCTAAGTTTATCTGGCTGAATATCAAAGAATTTTTGGATTTTTACATTTCTAAAAAACGGTATATATGAGTATGAAGAAAGTGCTGGTATGTGGGGCCGGGGGGTTTATTGGAGGACATTTGGTTCGTAAACTGAAGCAGGAAGGAGCTTGGGTGAGAGGGGTAGACATTAAGGAACATGAATTCAGCAGTTCTCAGGCTGATGAATTTATATTAGGTGATTTAACGGAACAGAGTGTGGTTCGTTCCGTATTAGATATGCGCTTTGATGAAATTTATCAGTTGGCAGCTGATATGGGTGGTGCCGGTTATATTTTTACGGGAGAGAATGACGCCAATGTAATGCACAATTCTGCCAGTATTAACTTGAACATTTTACAACAGGCATTAAAGACAGGGTCTAAAAAGATTTTCTATTCTTCTTCGGCTTGTATCTATCCATCCTATAATCAAACCGATCCTGATAATCCAAAATGTTCGGAAGACTCGGCCTATCCCGCCGATCCTGATAGTGATTATGGCTGGGAGAAATTATTCAGTGAGCGTTTGTACCTCGCTTTTGGTCGTAACCATGGTATGAATGTTAAGATTGCCCGCTTCCACAATATTTTTGGTCCGGAAGGTACTTGGACGGGTGGAAAAGAAAAAGCACCGGCAGCCATTTGCAGAAAAGTAGCCGAAGCTCCTGATGGAGGTTCTATTGAAGTGTGGGGAGATGGTAAACAGACCCGCTCTTTCTTATATATCGATGAATGTTTGGAGGGGGTATCAAGACTTATGGCTTCAGATTTGACGGGTCCGTTCAATATTGGGTCTGAAGAAATGGTGACACTGAACCAATTGGCAGAAATGGTGATTGGTATTTCGGAAAAGAGTATAGATATTAAAAATATTCCGGTACCTCATACAGGTGTTCGGGGGCGTAATTCTGATAATAGGCTGATAGCAGAAAAGTTGAAATGGAGTCCTTCAAAAACTTTGGAAGAGGGGTTGGTAAAAACCTATCAATGGATTGCGGAACAAGTGAGTGAGCAAGTGCCTCAAACAAATAAGGTGGCGGTAGTCGGATAATATTTTTGTATTGGTTATTTATCTATAAGATTATTATCTGATGCCTTTGCTACTGCAAAGTTTTTAATAATTACTGTTGCATGCCATTTAAACAGTCAGCTGTCGGATATTTTCCTAATCTTGATGTTCTTCGATTTTTTTTGGCTGTTTTTGTTGTGTTGTTTCACGTGCCCGAGATATCCAAGAATGCAGGGTTGCCGTTCTATAATGACCTTCCTTTTTTTCAACGAGGTGCGGAAGCTGTATACTGGTTTTTTGTATTGAGTGGTTTTTTGCTTTCATTGTTAGCCTCAAAAGAAATAGACGGTGGTAGGTTTAATATTCTTCGTTTTTTTATGCGTAGGGTGCTCCGAATATGGCCTTTGTATTTTTTGGTATCGGTATTTGGACTTCTTTTTTATTATTTTCTTTTACCACTCTTATCTATTCCCTTTGAGAACCAAGCTGATCTTGGAACAGCGATCTTACTTCAATTATGTTTTTTATCGAACCTGCTACATGCATGGTACGATCCGGGGGGTATTCTCACCATCACCTGGTCAGTAAGTGTTGAAGAACAGTTTTATGTATTCTTCCCATTATTGGTTTATTTCGTTTATGGCATTTTATGGCTAAAAAGAACAGTCATTATTTTGCTATTAATAATAATAGTGTATTTGTACAATTTTTTTCCTTCTATTGCTCTTGTGTTAGAAGAACTGGGGTTATATATCGAATTATTTTTGATCGGGATCATTGCTGCTGAATTATTTCATATAGTTGTAAAGTGGAGAGATGGTTTCAAAAATGGTTTGCTGTTTATCGGGTTGCTATTGTTTGGTTTGCTATTTTTCACAGATTGGTTATTGATACCTGATCAATTTTTTTTGTGGAGATTGGTCAATGGTGCTGCGGCTTCCATTATGATATTGGCTTTAGCCACCGTATCAAAATCATGCAAAATACAATGGCTGGTTCTTGGCGGTAAAATATCTTATGGTATTTATATGTATCATATGATTATCATCACAGGACTTGTCTTTGTTTTCCAGCAACTGCCCTTTCGAACATCGGTAATCATATTGTGTTTGAATTTTCTGAGCATACTCTGCACTTATCTATTGGCATGGGGTTCATTTCGGTTTTTCGAGGCTAGGTTTTTAAAGATGAAGAAATACTAGCTGCCAGCAATATTTTTATTGCATGCAGGATATACCTGAATTCGTTTATTGACCTTTTCTTTGCTTCTGATTATCTTTACCTATAATATGAAATCAAATGAGTTTGTTTAAAAAAAGTTGCTCGTTCTTATTACTATTTATATTTCTTCAATTGATAGCAGTAGCACAACCTGCCTATGAGCGTCATACCCATGAAGTATATAATTACCTGTATCGTCTTGCCCAAAAAGGTATTGTTACATTCAATGATAATGTGAGGCCTTTGAGTAAGTCGTATATTCATGCTGTATTGGATTCTGTTGCCCTAAAAGAGGCAATGTTGAGTGAGGTGGAGAAGAAAGAACTGAGTTTTTATTTGCGTGAATTCAAAGAAGGTGAACGTAAGCGAATTTTATCAGCCAAAGGAGATGGTTTCAGCTTGTATGCGGATCCTATTTTTATGGGATCTTATTTCAGTAGTAAAGGCAAAGATGTGAAGTCGTACAGCAGGGGTATTAACGTTTGGGGACGGATAGGAAAAAATCTGGGATATCAGTTCGCTTTTCATGATACCAATGAAAGTGGAGCCGGACTTGATACCTCCAAAAAATCATTGTTTGCAGGTAATAGCACCGGTATTGTAAACCTGAGTCCCTTTGCAAAGAACAAAGCGAGTTATACAGAAGTAAGGGCCAACTTGAGGTATGAATTTAAAAATGGTGCGGTGAGTGTGGGTCAGGATTATCTCTTATGGGGTTATGGCGAAGGGGGACGTTTGATACTTTCTGATAAGGCACCTGTATATCCCTATATTCGACTGGATTATCAACCCCTACCTTGGCTGAGTTTTAATTATACGCATGCTTTCTTGCGCTCGAATATTATCGACTCTTCTGATTCTTATCCCATTCCCGGCGGTATGGGTTTTCGACCTGTAGAGATTTCCAAATACATGGCTTCTCATAGTTTCGATATCAGGTTGAAAAAAGGATTGATTTTATCGATTGGAGAATCGATGATCTACAATGATAAATTGAACATCGGCTATCTGATACCTATCATGTTTTTTAAAGCATTCGATAACAATAATAATACAGGAGCTATTGAAAAGGGGTCTAATGGACAGTTCTTTTTGCAACTGAGTTCACGCAATCAAATCAAAAACACGCATTTGTATGGAACGCTTTTTATCGATGAAGTAAAGCTCTCGGGATTATTTGACAAAGTAAAACAGCGTAATCAGCTTGGGTACACGATTGGAGGCTCACTAACAGATGTTGCCGGTATCAACTACTTTACCATTGGCGGTGAGTATACACGTGTTCGTCCATTTGTGTACAGAAACTTGTTAGCAGCACAAGACTATCTGCATCAAGGATATTTAATGGGTGATTGGATAGGTAGTAATGCAGATCGTGTGATACTGTATTCGAAATTTACACCATTGCCTCGTTTAAAACTTTATGCTCGGTATACTCATCTTCGCAAAGGAGGAGCAGGTACATTAGTTCAGCAGTATACGCAACAACCGCAGCCTCCGTTTCTCTTCGATTTTCAACAACGATCCGATGAATTCTTATTCAATGCATCCTACGAATACATTTATCGTCTTTACCTCAATATGCAAGTACGCAGATTTGATCAGCAGAATATTGTGAGTGTGGGATTGAAGTATGGGTTGTGAGCGAGTTGATGGTCGATAGTCCATGGTCCATGGACCATGGTCGAAGAAGGGTATGACTATGGACTATCGACCCTGGACTATGGACACTCTCTTAATAAGCATTTTCATCTCCCTTGATCATGTTCACGATGGTTTGGAAGATGATCTGACAGTCGAGCCAAAAGCTCCAGTTTTCAATATACCAAAGATCATAATTCACACGCTTATGCATGTCTTCGGGTAAGGATGTTTCACCACGACTACCATTGACCTGTGCCCATCCCGTGATACCGGGTTTTACCAAGTGTCGAAGCATGTAGTTGGGTATAATATCTTTTGACTCTAAGGATAAGGGAATGGGATGTGGTCTGGGACCTACTATCGACATACTTCCTGATAATACATTGATGAATTGGGGTAGTTCATCTAAGCTGGTTTTTCTTAAAAACCTACCTACGCTGGTCACACGCTTATCATTTCTTTTTGCCTGCTCAAAATTGTTCTCATCTTCCTCTTTCTTTCTCATGTACATGGTTCTGAACTTGTAGCAGATGATTTTCTTATTATTCAATCCCCAGCGCTCTTGTTTGAATAAAATGGGTCCACGGGAATTGAGTTTGATGGCAATGGCTATAATGGGTGCCAGCCAACTATAGATCAATACCAAAAAGACCAATGAAAAAATAATATCAAAAAGTCTTTTGAAAAACTTGTTCTCAGCTTCATCGAGTGGGAAATAACGCAATCCTACTACCGGGAAACCGGCATAGTTGGTTACTTTTAAAGAAGGTAGACCATGTCTGCCAAAATCTTGTATCAGGTTTACCCGTTTGGTATTTTTTTCACAAACCTCAATCACATAATCGATCTTTTCTGTCTCATCATTGGGAAGTGCGAGAAACACTTCGTCTATATTATTAAACTTCAGTAAATCTGGTAGTTGTTGAATACTACCTAAGTATTTTCCGTTGAAGGAATGATGTTCTACATCATCAATCACCCCTACCAGATTGTATTTTAGGCTGTTGTTCAAGATACCTGTTCTGTAGAAATTAGCCGCTAATGCACCTGCACCTACGATGAGAATATTTTTTTCGTATTTGTATTGCTTCCGAATAAAAGCAACGGTGACCCTAAAAAAATATTTTTGAAATGGGATCGTTGCGAAAATGAGAATATGATAATAAAATATCAAGGATCGGTAAATGTAGAAGTCCTGATAAAATAGAAAGAGCAAAAATATTAGTAGCAACAAATGAGTGGCAAGATGCCGAAGAAAAACGGTCATTTCCTGTGAGAAAGAAAAAATAGTGATCTCGCCATACAGTAAAAAGATCCGTGCAACTACATACCATATCAATAAACTACTGCCAAAGATGACTACCAAAGGAGGCCATACGATATGAAGTATTTTACCGGTATCAAAATAAGAAGCTGCTGCAAAACAAACGAGTAGCAGCATAAAATCCAGTAGAATCCTAACGACGTAATTAATTTGATTGCCTTTGAACATCTCCTGATGGATTTGATTGCAATATAAAGCCAATTAATTATATCAAGAGACAAGAAAGAAGGGACAGGAGACAAGGAAGGAATAGGGAAGAAGAAGGCTTCAAGCTGTAAGCTGCAAGCTACAAGTTGTCCGTATATAAAAAAGGTTGACCAAAAAAGGAGGTCAACGTTATGAAAAAGGGCAAGAAAATCGCACCGAAAAG
>NZ_JBHYCW010000047.1:0-660 GCF_051861365.1 Sediminibacterium sp.
AGTACCTAGTACCTAGTACCTAGCACCTAGTACCTAGTACCTAGTACCTAGTACCTAGCACCTAGTACCTAGTACCTAGTACCTAGCACCTAGTACCTAGTACCTAGTACCTAGTACCTAGCACCTAGTACCTAGTACCTTGTACCTAGCACCTAGTACCTAGTACCTAACCCCCAACCCTCTTACATAACCCACCATCATTTTTTGAAGCGTGTTGAGTTCAGATACCGTAGACTGATAGATGCTTGCACTTATATAATGACTCAGAAAAGCTATTTCAATTTGAGTTTCTAGTTCAAAGGAAGATCCAATAGCAACATGAATAAAATATGTTTGATCCGCTATCGTTCTTCTGCCACAGCCTTCTGCGATATTGGATGCAATGGATACTCCTGATCGATTCATCTGCACAGCCAATCCAAACTTTTCATGAGCAGGAAATGATTGAGTCAAATCATTAATTGTCTTAGCCAACTTAACTGATCGTTGCCATATCCCTAAAGTTTTGAAATCTCGCATCATACAATTTTCCTGTAATCTATAAAGTTGAGATATGTTTATCGTTAGGTATTTCCCGCATTTTTTGCTGAAGGGTACTTGGTACTAGGTGCTAGGTACTGGGTTTATTATTTACCTTGCAAATCAAAAAATTCTAACCTA
>NZ_JBHYCW010000047.1:754-13339 GCF_051861365.1 Sediminibacterium sp.
GCACCTAGCACCTAGCACCTAGCACCTAGCACCTAGCACCTAGCACCTAGCACCTAGCACCTAGCACCTAGCACCTAGCACCTAGCACCCAAACACAATAACACATGACAATCCCAGAACTATACAACATCTACCTCCAAAACCCCTCCATACAAACGGATACAAGAAAGCTAAAGCAAGGCGACATATTCTTCGCCTTAAAAGGCCCAAACTTCAATGGCAACCTATTTGCAGCTAAAGCACTCGAGGCAGGAGCTGCTTATGCTGTGATTGATGAAATGCAAGAAGGGGGAAATGAAAGAATGATACTAGTGCCTGATGTCTTACAAGCGTTACAAGATTTGGCATCGTATCATAGAGATCAATTCAAGATTCCTTTTATTGCGATTACAGGTAGTAATGGTAAAACAACCACCAAAGAATTGGTGTCTTCGGTGCTGGCATCGCATTATAAAACGTATACTACCCAAGGTAATTTGAATAATCATATCGGTGTTCCTTTGACCATTTTAAGTATCCGACAAGATGCGGAAATGGCGGTGATTGAGATGGGTGCCAATCATCAGAAGGAAATTGCAGGATATTGTGTGTATACCAAACCAACACATGGTATCATTACCAACTGTGGTAAAGCACATCTGGAAGGATTTGGCGGTGTAGAAGGTGTTAGAAAAGGAAAAGGTGAACTGTACGATTATATCAAAGCACATAATGGTACCATTTTTATGTATGATGATTATGATTATCTGCATACGATGAGTAAGGGTATCACACAAAAAGAAATCTATGGCACCATCAATGGCACTGTTACCGGACAAGTAAAAGCCAGCGAACCATTTTTGGAAGTGATGATCACGAATGGATTATCACAAAAAAATATCCGCACACAATTGGTTGGAGATTATAACCTGCCCAATGTATTGTGCGCTATTTCCATTGGTAAATATTTTGCTGTACCCGAAGAAAAGATCGCAACAACCATTGAAGCGTATGCTCCTTCCAATAGTCGCTCTCAGATGTTGGAGAAAGATGGCAATCATATTGTATTGGATGCCTATAATGCCAATCCCACCAGCATGCGGGCAGCCATTGAGAACTTTGCAAAGTTTCCGTCAACAGAAAAAGTATTGATGTTGGGGGGTATGATGGAATTGGGTGAAGATAGTATGATGGAGCATCAACAAATAATAGACCTCATCAATCAACATACATGGAAACAGGTGGTATTGGTGGGCGGAGATTTTGCAAGTACAAAACATCCATACATCTATTTCCCGGATTCAATAGCTGCGGCAAATTGGTATCAACAACAAGCATTCCAAAATACCTATCTCCTCATCAAAGGATCCAGAAGCATGCAGATGGAGAAGATACTGCAATAGAAAAACTATTGATTTTTACATACCCCATTTCCACTCAGGATAACTCTCGGTGGTAAAAAAACAAACCACAGAGTGAACGGAGTTTAACACAGAGTTACACGGAGAAATATAGGGTGTTAATAGTATTCCCATTTTACTCCGTGTAACTCTGCGCCAAACTCTATGGCTTCTGTGGTAAAAATTCAACTACAACATGATAAAAGTAACAGATTGTAGAACCATAGCAACAATGAATCATTCATTACCCCGGAGGGGTAACAGATTGTAGAACCATAGCAATAATGAATCATTCATTACCCCGGAGGGGTAACAGATTGTAGAACCATAGCAATAATGAATCATTCATTACCCCGGAGGGGTAACAGATTGTAGATGTAACACAAAACCGAGGGTATAAATAAAACACAACGCAAACAAAAACTCAGAGGGGTCAAACATTGTAAAATCTATATCATAGGATACCCACAAATATCCATTGTTCAACCCCGCCGGGGTTGGGTTATTCAACAATCATTGAAGCTACAATCTGTAACCCCTCAGGGGTTTGGGTTGCATTGGTTGTGATATATTTTTGTTTTACAATCTTATATCATGCTCATATCCATATCAAAATCGTAGCATCATTCATTACCCCGGAGGGGTAACAGATTGTATGTGTAACACAAAACGGAGGGTAAAAAAACACAACGAAAACTCAGAGGGGTCAAACATTGTAAAATCTATATCATAGGATACCCACAAATATCCATTGTTCAACCCCGCCGGGGTTGGGTTATTCAACAATCATTGAAGCTACAATCTGTAACCCCTCAGGGGTTTGGGTTGCATTGGTTGTGATATATTTTTGTTTTACAATCTTATATCATGATCATATCCATATCAAAATCGTAGCATCATTCATTACCCCGGAGGGGTAACAGATTGTAGAACCATAGCAACAATGAATTATTCATTACCCCGGAGGAGTAACAGATTGTAGATATAACAAAGGAGGGTTGCAATTTATGAACCATATTGAATCGTTTACAATTACGATCAATAAAACATATCAATACAAACACATGCAAAACGGACGCATTACTCCGCATGCATCGTATACCTCTTGATTATCTTGCAATGAAAAAAATGAAACCAAACACATATACACAATTACACATTCACCTTGTATTTGCTGTAAAATTTAGAAGATCACTTATATCACTTAACTGGAACCAGCGTTTACATAAATATATTGGTGGTATCATCAATAATAATGGACATCAATCTTTAGCCATCAATTCTATGCCAGACCATATTCATATTTTACTTG
This sequence comes from Sediminibacterium sp., assembly GCF_051861365.1. Classification (NCBI taxonomy): domain Bacteria; kingdom Pseudomonadati; phylum Bacteroidota; class Chitinophagia; order Chitinophagales; family Chitinophagaceae; genus Sediminibacterium; species Sediminibacterium sp. Next base: position 3,446 of record NZ_JBHYCW010000047.1, read on the forward strand.
GCTTGAATCCTAGGCAATCCATTTCGGATCTAATGCGTTTTATAAAAAAAGATAGTACACTATTTATCAACAAAGAAAAATTAACCTCATCGCATTTTAATTGGCAAGAAGGATATGGTGCTTTTAGCGTTTCACATAGTAACCTAAGAACTGTAACAAATTATATTCATAATCAACAAAAACACCACCATCACTTATCTTTTAAAAATGAATATTTAGGATTGTTACAAAAACATGATATTGAATATACGAACGCTTATCTCTTCCAAGACCCTATCTAAACTATGACTTTTATCACACTTTATCTATTATAATCAACCTACCTTTACACCTCAAACAACAAGCATGATCGCCAAATCTAAAACACCTTGGTATTTGTGGAGCGTTTTGAATAATCGTTGCCCTAGATGCAGAAAAGGAAAAATATTTAAAAGCCAGGAAGCTTATAAATTCAAGACCAATGTAGACATGCATGAAAGATGTCCGGTTTGCAATCAGCCGACGGAAATCGAAGTGGGGTTTTATTATGGTACGGGATATGTGAGTTATGCCTTATCAGTAGCTTTTCTGGTATCTACTTTTATCGCATGGAAAGTATTGATCGGTATGACATTCTCCATTGATGATAACCGCATTTTCTATTGGATGGGTACAGCCTTTGTATTATTATTCATCATGCAACCCTTGATCATGCGATTATCCAGATCACTTTGGTTAAGCTGGTTTGTAAAATATGATCCAAATTGGCAAGAACATCCCATTGAAGAACCGGAAAGAATTGTTCCTGAGCAAATGAATAACTGGTAAGTGCTTATTGACTGTTTTTCCTCCATGTATTGATCAAAGAAGCCGTTGAATCAGACATGCTGATCTTCACTGCAACACCACCACTTTTGATATATCCAATATAGTGGCAGCGGTCTTTTTGTGCAGCTATATACAGCGTCTTCACGATTTGTCCATCAGCAAAACAAAAGAATTTGGTATCATACTCACAGGGTGGATTTACTGTAAATGCATTTTTCATTTCTCGGAATGTAATGCTGTGAATGAATGCAGTATCATTCACACCAAATCTTGTATACACTTTCTGATCATTGATATCGGGAAAGAAATGCATATCAATACTATCTACTTTTTTGATCTCAGGCAAGGGATGTAATTCAGCCACCAATGAATCTGAGCCGGTATTGGCATCATCTATTTTTTTATCAGATTGACAAGCATATAAAAAGCAAACAGTTATGAATAATTGAAACAAGTAACGCATCTCTATTATTTTAATCACAAAGAAATAAAAAAACCGCTCTGGATAAAAGAGCGGTTTTTCAATATAGTATCGAATATTATTGTCCTTTTGCAGGGAATCTTGTCCAGCTAGCCAACCAGTTCGTGGTACCAAATGCACCCACGTAGGTAGTTGTTGCAAAGAACGCATCCAAACCTGTAAAGCTAGCACCGGCTAATGCATCCGATCCAGTAGCAGGCAACAAGTTAGGAGCAGTTAATGCGAATGGAGATGTCAACTTGATATCAGCAGCATTTGCATAAGTCTTACAACCTTCTGACTCAGCTTTGGTTCTCATTGCAGCAGCAGTTAATGTTGCATATGTTAAACCAGATACTCTGTATGGATCAGCTACCGCATGAACCAAGTTGTTTTTGAATTCAGAAGTACCACCTGCTGCACTGTAGTCGTTTGCAGTTCCATCAGACTCAATAGAGAAACCACCTTTCTGCCAGCCCATCAAGATAGAGTTACGCAAAACGAAACGTACTGCTCTTCTCCATCTGTTACCAAAGTTGTGGTTAGCCAATGTTCCTGAAGCGTTGTTAGGACCAACAAAAGTGAAGTTGCTCAACACAGGGCGCGTATATGGAGTAGCAGTAGTACCGGAACCATCATTATCTGCTTCGATACCATTACCGGCATCACCATTATCTACGAAAGAAGGATCACGCAATGCAACCGCAAATTGAATTTTACCGGTATAACCGAAATCAAAATCAAAATCATCATCTGCTGTACCGAAAGCAACGAGGTATTTAGCATTTACATTACCACCAAAAAATTCATAGGCGTCATCATTTCCGTAAACTACTTGAACATTCTCAATAGTAGTTGCACTACCCACACCACCTAAAGTCAAACCATTGATTTCAGAACCGGGGAAAGCAGCAATACCTGCATATTCAATACGAACATATTTCAAAGTACCGGAGTTATCATTCGCGTTGGTACCACCATATACACGATCCAAACCACCTTCAATGACAGGAGTAGAAGTACGGTTGGTAGGAGCATTACCTAAGATGATCAATCCACCCCAATCACCCGGATTACGTGCACCGGCATCTTGACCTGAAGTCATTACGATAGGTTTATCAACAGTACCGTTCGCCTGAATTTTTCCACCACGCTCAATACAAAGAGCACCTTTTTCTGTTTTATCACTTTTAATTGTAGTACCTGCTTCAATCGTAAGTGTAACTCCATTCGGAACGTACACATAACCTTTCAAAGTCCAGGTTTTATCTGCTGTAAGGGTTTTATTAGCTGACAATGTACCCGACAAAATAGTTTCATTAGGATTTGTTGGCGGAGGAGTAATTGGCTCTTCTGTATCATCTTTTTTACAAGATGTGATAGCAGCAACAGCCAGCGCCACTAAAGCAAGACGGGAAATCATAAGTGAACGTATCATTTTCAATGTTTTTATGCTGCAAAAGAATCGCTTTAATGTAATGGGTATGTTACCCCAGCGTTAACTAATTGTTACGTGGTAGTACGTCGATGGGTTATGGTTCATGGCTAATGGTCCATATACCATAGTCCATGGTAAAGAAAAAAGGAGTCTTAAAAGTAAGATAATGCCTTTGAGATTTGTTTGATGGCCCAGAGACCATGTACTATGGACCATGGACTATGGACCATGGACTAAAAAAAGAGGCCGTATCAATCGCTCGATACAGCCTCACATCTATCTAATGTTCAAGCCGAATTAGAAATTATAAGAGAACCCGATACCAAAGCTGGCACCAAATAGGTTACTCCACTGAATTCTATCTTCACTGCTGTTATATGCTCTGTTCTCTTTTTTAGATTCTACATTGTTGTAGAAGATCTGTCTTGTGTTCAACAAGTTTGCCATGTTGATCTTGATCTCTCCTTTTTTCTTCAACACTTTCTTAGCCAACTGGAAATCCAGGATACTTCTTCCGTTCTCGTATACATCAGGAATACCAAAAGCACCTACGGTTTCAATACGCTGACCAATTCTGTTGAATAGAACAGTACTGCTCCAGTTTGCATCTATATCTGCATAAGTCAGACTCAAGTTTACCAGATAAGGTGATTGTCCTTGCATAGGTCTTTTGGTGTCATAAGGATTGGATGAATTATCCAAATCCACCGTAGACTTGATCAATGAGGTATTGGCACTGAAAGTAGTGTTGTTCCAGAATTCTCCATCACCAAAGAAAGAAAGCTTTTTACGCAGATCCAATTCAATACCATAAGCATAGGCATTATTAGGATTGAAGTATGTGATCACCTGGTATTCCAATGATGATTCACCGGACATACGCTGTTCAATAGGCTTGTTGAAATGTTTAAAGAACAATGAAGCAGAGATGATCTCCCCACTTTGAGGATAGGTTTCAAAACGAAGATCGATATTGGTATTCTGACTTCTTTCCAATGCACCATTACCACGAATGATCGCCGCTCTTACGAAATCGAAATAAGAGAAGTTTGCTACCTCACGGAAATCAGGTCTGGATACGGTTCTTGAAGCAGAGAAACGCAGATTTGATTTATTGTTAAAGCTATAAATCAAGTTAGCAGAAGGAAGGATATCTAAATAGTTTCTTTTGATGATCGTATTCGATCCTGAAACGTTACCGGTTTCTACTTCATAATTGAAGGTTTCAACACGTACACCCCAGATCAATCTCCACTTCTCATTGAATTTATTATCCAACATCAAATAAGAACCTGTCAATAATGAATTCGCATCGTAACGGTCGGTGTTATTGGTAATGTCATTCAGGTAAAAACCTTCTGCATACATGTTACCGTCGTTGAATACTCTTCCCGGAGACAGGGTCAGCAATGCACTATTGAAATTATTAAGATCTGCTGCTTCATAGCGGAAAGCGCGGGCATCAAATTCACGGAGCTTGTATTGAGCTAAGAAACCGGCTTTTAATGAAGAAGAAGTATTACCCCATTTGAGTTGTTTACTGTAATCGGCTTTACCACCAATTGTATTTTCTAACAGCTCACTCCAGAAACGATAGGTATTTCTCAGGGCGATACCATATGGAATCGATTTATCATTTTGCTGAGACAAACTTTTCTGATAGGGCTGTGAACGGTAATCAGGCTGATCTTTCTGAGTGAAAGCATAGTTCAGATTCCATTTGAACTTGTCATTCTTTTTACCAACCGCATGTTCCCCTTCCAATTGCGTACTGAAAATGGTTTTCACCATGGCAATAGCGATCCTGTTCTTATTGATATATTGGAGGTCATTAAAATTAGAACCTTCTCTGATGGTGTTGTTGTTTTCAAATACTCTGTTGAAGAGATTTTTCAACACGATCTTATTCTTTCCTTTTTTGTACCCAATATTTAATAAAGCACCTAGACTGGTATTAAATGAATAAGAAGTATCTGCATAATCAAATAACAAGTTGTTGGTACCGGTTGCATCACCGTATTGTTGTCTGTCAGTAACCTGAATGGTTTGTGAGTTTCTGTATGTGATGGCACCCAATACACCATAAGTACCACCCTTCTTACCATTGAATTTTTTAGCAAAATTGATTTGCCCATTTAAACCCGGTAATGCTTTTGAGATATCATCACCATAAGTATTGTACATTCTTTTAGAAACTTGGATCTTTTGATCCAGGGGCAATGTTCTCCATCTATTGGTAGAAGGAAAACGTGAAGGGAAACTTCTGGTACCATCATCAAAACCCAGATAGTCCAAACTACCTCTGTGACCGATATTAAAATCTTTACCGGTTGAAATGGTATTGTAAGAAGTAGAGAATGCCAGTCCGAAAGCATTTTTATAAGGGATATCTTTTGTTGTCACCTGAACGATACCACCTGAAAACTCACCGGGCATATCAGGAGTAGCGGTTTTATTGATCAGAACGTTGTCGATCATATCCGAAGGAACCACGTCAAAAGAAAAGGTTCTTCTATCGGGCTCGGTGCTGGGCATTACCGCGCCATTGATGGTAGCAATATTGTAACGGTCGTTCAATCCGCGAACGATTACATATTTATCATCCTGAACACTGGTACCTGTTACACGCTTCAATACTTCCCCTACGTTACGATCGGGAGATTTTTTGATGGATTCAGAAGAGATACCATCTGATACACTGGTATTATTTTTCTGCATGCTTAATACAGCATTTGCAGATTCGCGACGAGCGGGTGTAGCTGTTACCACTACTTCATCCAGTTCTTTTTTCTGTTCTACCAAAACAATATTCAATTCATTCAACTGTCCGTTTGTAACAGCGATCTCGTTGATGGTTTTGGTTTTATATCCTGTCAGAGAGAAAGTCAATTCATAAGAACCCGGAGCCAGTCTGATGCTAAAGCGACCTTCCACATCGGTGGTAACATTGATCTTTTTAGCAGCGTTGTAAATGGTGACCCCGGTAAGCGCTTCATTATTAGAAGCAGAAGTTACTTTTCCGGAAAGTGTTCCTGTTTGAGCAGATAACACCGATAAGAGCAGGAAAGATAAAAGGGTTAAGAAAGTAGATTTCACAGCGTTTATTTTGCCGCAAAAGTATTACCGCAATGTTACCGCTATGTTATGCCAATGTTAAGGGAATATTACCTGCATCATTTAAGGGAGTATCGATAAAAAATTTCACTCAGTAGATTTAAAATTTACAGATAGCTATGGATTTGAATCTATTTACTTGATAGCTTTAAGTCACGAAGCTGGTAAATGACTGACATCTGACCAATTACGTTCATTAATTTGATTGCTTAGTAGAAAAGCGGAAATGCGTTGATTATGGTATTATTTACCGCAAAATTACGGCGAATATTACAATAATGCGGAGAATATATAGTATATTCACTGCACAAAAGCGGCGATTAATGCATATTCATGAAAATAAAAACTGGCCTAATTTCTTTTGGGACAGCCAAAAACTGGCGAACTTACTGGCTGAAATTCGCCATAGGCAGGGCAAAATGCTTGGCAGAATGGAGGCATTAGGCTTTTCGGTTCGTACCGAAGCAACCCTGGATAATTTGACCTTGGAAGTAGTTAAGTCGAGCGAAATAGAAGGAGAAATCCTTGATATCAATCAAGTGCGATCTTCCATTGCTCGTAGGCTAGGCATAGAAGTAGCTGGTCTTGTGTCTTCGGATCGACATGTAGATGGTGTTGTAGATATGATGTTGGATGCCACCCAAAGTTTTGAAAAACCGCTTTCTGAAGAACGTTTATATGGATGGCAAGCAGCATTATTTCCGACTGGCCGAAGTGGTCTTTCTAAGATAACTGTTGGTGCATGGCGAACAGGCGAAAATGGTCCAATGCAGGTGATATCGGGTGCATATGGAAAAGAAAAAGTGCACTTTGAGGCACCGGAAGCCTCGAGACTCCCAAATGAAATGGCGGCTTTTCTGGATTGGTTCAATGCAGCGAACGATCTTGATCCGGTACTAAAGTCAGCCATTGCGCATTTGTGGTTTGTGACTGTTCACCCATTTGAAGATGGCAATGGACGTGTAGCAAGAGCCATTGCCGATATGCAACTTGCACGTGCCGATAAAACCGCTCAAAGGTTTTACAGTATGTCGGCGCAGATTCGTCTTGAACGCAATGATTATTATAACATACTTGAGCAAACACAGAAAGGATCATTGGATATTACAGAATGGTTAACTTGGTTTCTAACTTGTCTGGGACGATCCTTTGATCAAGTGGAAGACACGTTACAACAAGTGCATCGTAAAACAAAGTTTTGGGATGTTATCGGTCATCTAGAATTAAACCATCGCCAACATACAATGCTGAATAAATTATTCGATGGATTTGAGGGTAAACTCAATACATCCAAATGGGCAAAGATAACCAAATGTTCGACGGATACAGCACTACGTGATATTCAGGATTTAATGGCGAAAGGTATTTTGGTGAAAGAGGACGCTGGAGGAAGAAGTACAAGCTATTTATTAAATGAAGTGATTAACAGTTAGAACCAATGAAGCTATCTGTGGAGATACATAGCAACTGTTCATAAAAGACTTATTATCACTAAAAATTGTTTTGTAAAACAATATGAAGAATGATTGCAGAGAGGAAGGGATTCGAATACCGACGTTTCAGTCGGCATCGAGACATCAGCCTTGGCTGATCGTCTCGACCCTCGATTATTTATACTTCTTTATAAAATCCTTGACGCGCTGCTTATTTAAATTCTTTAGTTTTTTTTCAAGTAAAACAGCTGCTGACCGATTTGGCTTTTCAATTAGGCATTTTAGTTCCCAAGGTATGTATGGCGATGTGGCTGACTCGTAGCCGCTGTTGTGTCTTTTTAGTCTCTCATTAAAGTCGTGGGTTTGACCAATGTAATAACGATCTGCTTTGGCAGCGTATATGATGTAGACATAAAACATAGAATCCCGCTGAGCGGGATTAAAATTTGCAGAGAGGAAGGGATTCACACTTATTTTATAATATATTAATTTTCAAACAGTTATAAAATTTTAGTATTTATAGACAACGATTAAGACAATAAAATGTGGAGAAATTATACACTGGAAGCAAAGAAACAAGTATCGGTGAAAGATAGTAGAATTTTGGGGCGATTATAGCAAGTATCACTACTATCGTGTTATTACGGTATAGAATTTAATAATACACCGCTTAAAGGGCGTTAAAATGACAATTTCAATATACTTTTCAAGCGTAGAGATCAGTAATCGGTTAACTACTATTCAATAATCAAATCAGCGTAAAGTATTTTATATCACAACTGGAGTAGTGAAGCAGAACTACCACTAAAGAAAATGGGTCAAAAAACTTAATTTGCAAAAATAATAAAACAACTGTCGTATGTAGTTGATATAGATACAAACATAATCAGCGTTTAGCTTTTCTTGTAGTCGAAAACCGCGAATTTTTAAACTATACAAGGATAAGGCAAAGACGCTCACGTTAAGGCGTGGGCTTTTGCATATTCTGTATAGTGGGTGCTTCGCGGTACCTCGACTACGGATTGCGGAATGTCCCACGCTGATTTTTTATACCATAACCACCCAGAAGGGACATAAGGGTAAAAATAAAAGAATATGACTTTAATTTTAATTGCTGTAATTGCACAAGTGGTGATCGGTATTATTGTTGCAAACGAAATCGGTTCAGAGCGTAGAATTGGCAGGAATTGGTCGTTGGCACTATGTTTACTCACTCCGTTTTTATTTGGGTTGGTGCTAACACTAATCAGCCCAAAGAAATCGGGGAACGAAGTAAAATGGGAGAAAAACGGAACGCAAAGGGCTATAGAAGGCTCTTTAGTGGTCATCAGCATATTGTCTTGCATATTGGTGTTTAATTACAACTCTTTAGCAGGAATTGCTTTAAGTATAAGTACAGCCATTTTAATACTATACGTAGCGGGGGAAAAGTACATTTCGCTTTATGACATAATCCAATCAATCTTGATTATATGTTTTGCTATATGTTGCGTTTTTGCACTTGTACATTATTTATTTGGGGATTAAGTAACTCATAGTAAATACTGTCATTAATCTTCACCGCTTTTCGAGCGGCTTTTGGCATTTAAAAACTGCTATATCGTACTATTTATATTGTAGTTGTCTGCCATTGTATTTTTCTGAAAATACTTCTTTTTAACACCCTTACTCTAACAATACTTATATATACATATTAAAGAAGGAAATAAATAGACCCTAAGATGTTGATGAATATCATTACGTATAAAATCCCTTACAATTAGATGCTTAGTCATTGTAATGCTACAATATAATAAATTCACTTTGCCCCTTTAATTTCGCTTTACGTCTACATTTATCATTACCCTTGAATTATATACATTGACGAATAGGCACAAACAGTGTTTTTTTGGAAAAAGATATACTTCCACCTACATATAAGTAGATTTTGATGAGGTTTTAAAAATGCACAGTTTGCACGTTTTATTTTAACGCAAAAAGTACTTATACCTACATGTAAGTAAATTTCAGTAAGCCTGAGACTTAATTTATACCAAGACCTAAAATCATTGTTTTACACTTTTAAGTTGTCCAGAGTCCTAAAAAATGTATCGTTGGTAAACTACGTAACCTATATTCCGTCATACAAATAATTCATTTAAGGGGTGGGGGTACTTCTATGATTAATAATATATACAGGAAAATGAGTACTTCAATAACACTACTTTATACTTCTTTATTAGGTATTCTTTTTTATTAAAAAACTGCTGAAAATTTATTTTCAGCAAAACTCTTATTTTTTATTTCTTTTTTAATATATTATATATATGCGATTTTTATAGATGGGTGCATAGTAAATTTTGCATGGCTGCTTTAATCACCTTGTGCATCAGCTTTATAAACAATATCTTCTCGTACTGATCGAATAAATCCTCTACCGCCATTATCTGGGTCGGGTTCATTATAATCAATGTACCCTATTTTGTACATTTTATTAATCGACTTACTGACTGCTCCAACAGAACAATTGAGATTGATTGCAAAATGCTTATTATTGGCAAAACAAACCCCTCTCTTTTTAGAAAGGTGTAAGCTCCCCATAATTTAGTGCCACGTTTAGTTAGAGTTTTCTAAGGTAATATTTTTCTGTTTTTCCTCCCATT